>JBAZNO010000001.1:0-30544 GCA_041649195.1 Minisyncoccota bacterium
GAGGGCGAAAGCGAAGGAGAAGGCGAAACTTTTGAGCTTGTCTTGAATGTTTCTCCAGAAGGTGCGGGTTGGATTGATAAAAATCCGGCGCCACCCTATCTGGCCACGCTCCCTTACACGGTGGTTTGGTTAAATCCAATTGCCAATGATGGCTGGATTTTTGATCACTGGGAAGGTACGTACCTCAATAGCGCCACTGTTTTGATGGATGGAGACAAAACCATCACGGCTGTGTTTGTCAGTGTCGGGGAAGGCGAAGGAGAAGGTGGAATTGAGATTGTTCCAACGATAAATTGGGTTATTTCCAGGATTTATGAATCGGGTGGATCACCGTATAGTGGCTTAGATGTGGCCATGCGAGCGGACCCGATGGGGAGAGAACTTCGAACTCTTATTAAGTTTGATCTCTCCTCAATTTCTTCTGGCACGCAAATTGAAAGTGCTGTCTTGCGTTTATACGCATTGGAACAGATTGAGTATACATCAAGTTGGATTATGGTTAGTCGGGTAATTGAAAATTGGGATCCCGTCTATACCACCTGGACAACACGCATTAATTCTTTGGAATGGGCAACTCCCGGTGGGTCATTTACTGGTAATGATCATATTTCAATTCTGTCTAAATATGGTGGTACTGGATATGAAGATTCTGGCTCGGGCCCATATAATGAGTGGTTCCAGTTAGACATAACGTCGCTAGTACAGGATTGGGTAGATGGTACCTGTGACAACTATGGTCTAATGCTTTGGCAACCAAATGGTGATTTTCATTATCAAAACCAAGAAATTGATTTCGCTACGCGCGACGACGCCGATGTATCGCTAAGGCCCAGACTGGTGATATCTGTTGCCGGTACGCCCTAAGACATTTACTTTAATTATTGTAGAGTGGCCACGATGAAAATCGTCGCCACTCTTTTTCTTTATCCCCACTTTTGTATACTGTGCGAGATTGGATATCGCACAATGTAACCAAGAATTTGAAACCAGTTGACAAGTTATTAAAGAAGGGGCATTATCAATTGTAGAATATGTAACCTATAAGGAGATTAGCCGTGAACGACAAGGGTAATTTTAGCGTCTCAGACCCAAATAGTCCCCGACAAACCCCGCCGGTCTTTGAACCCCAGAGTGATTGGTTCATCCCCATCTCGGTGATGGGTGGTCCTAAAAAACGAAAGGGCGAACCTCCGACCCCGGTAACATTTCACCCGTCCGGCCCATGCGGAGGTCACGGAGAGTGGTATTAAGGGGAATCATTTATCCCGCCGAACAGAGCCCCCTCTGTGAGGCGGGCTTTTGTTTATCCCCACTTTTGTATACTGTGCGATATCCAATCTCGCACAATTAAAGGTTTTTTAGGTGATTACTCCCCCGCCGAGGCAGGTTTTACCAGAGTAGAGAACAAGGGATTGGCCCGGGGTGGCAAGTTGGGGTTGGTCGAAAGTTATTGTGGCGGTGCCTTTTTTGGGGTCAATTTGGGTTAATTGACAGGGTTGGAGGGGTTGGCGATAGCGGACGCGACCCCAAAGCGGGCGCCCGAGTAAGCCCGCCAAGGGTAACCCTTGAGCTGCTTTTAAAGGGTTACCCTTGGCGGTGGCGGGCAGCTTACTAATCCAATTTGTTTTTTCGATTTTTACTTCTAATTTCTCAGCGCTGATTAAATGGGGGTTTGAAGAAACGGTGAGGGTATTTTTTTTAATATCTTTGGCAATAATATAATAAGGCTTTTCGTCCGGGGCCTTGGTGAAGGTTTCGAAGCCGTGTCGTTCGCCCAAAGTGAAAAAGGTCGCTCCATCATGTCTCCCAATTATCTCTCCCCTTTCATTCAAAACATCCCCGTCTTTTTCTTTGATCTCACGCTTCAAAAAATCTTTAAAATCAATTTGGCCAACAAAACATAGGCCCTGACTATCTTTTTTAAGAGCATTAGGCAAACCAAATTTCTTAGCTAAGGCGCGGACTTCGGTTTTTGTTTTGTTGCCAATCGGAAACAAAATTTTGGCCAATTGCTCTGGTTTTAAATTCCACAAAAAATAAGTCTGATCTTTAGCGGTATCTTTTGACTCGCCAAACAAAAAGTCAGTCTTGCCTTCTCTCGGTCGATGAGGGGGATTCGAGACCAAGCCTGCTTTTTGTCTGGCTCGTAAAGATTCTTTCTGTGATAAGATTTGACTGTAATGCCCGGTAGCAACAAAATCTGCACCGTGCGCTATCGCCCAATCATAAAATACTCCAAACTTAATATGTTTGTTGCACATTACATCAGGGTTAGGCGTGCGGCCGGCCTTATATTCGGCAATAAAATAATCCACTACTTTTTTCTTGTATTCCCGACTTAAATCAAGAGTAATGAGGGGGATGTCTAAATGGGCCGCGGCTCGTCTTGCCTCCCTCCTTTCTTCGCGCCAGGTGCAAATAAAACCAGAGGGTTCCCAAACTTTAATAAACACTCCTATCACTTTATACCCGGCCTTTTTCAACAAAGCCGCGCTGACTGACGAATCAACGCCCCCTGACATCCCAACATAAACGCACTTAGCCTTCATGGCTAAGTTATAACACAAACTAGGCTACATGTGTAGTCTGATATTTTTTCGATGATCGGTAAAATTTTCAGCATAATACATTTTACCATCGCGACCGGTGAGATAATAAAGATAAGGTGAGGGTTCGGGATAAAGGGCGGCAACAATGGAAGCTAGCCCTGGGTTATTGATGGGCACATCTGGCAAACCACGTTGTTTATAGGTTATTTTGGCCACATCCACTTGAAGGGGCATCCCAATCGAAATTCTCTTCCATAAAATTCCCGAGATGAGGTGACGATCTTTATTATATTTTGCCTCACCCTCGATGATTGAGGCCATAGTTAAAATTTGGCTAAGCGGTTTACCCGAGAGCAAGATCCCCATTTTAAGCGGGGCGATTTGATCATTGAAGTTTTGGTTCATTTCGTAAATCATATCGTCGGCCGTGTCATAAGGTGAGAAAAAATAAGTGTCAGGGAAGAGGCGTCCTTCAAAACTGGTGGCTTGGTCGAGAAAATCTTTTTTCGAAAACTTAGTGATTTGCTTGGCTAAGAGGTTGGCAATTTTAGTATTAGACATTCCCTCAAAAACGGTAATGGTGATCGGTTTATAGCCCAAAAAACGACGAGTTAATTTTAGGGCAATATTAACAGTGGAGACCGGCTGTTTGAAGAAGTAAGTCCCCACTTGCATCCGTTTTTCGCCTCCAAGAAGATAAACAAAAACCTTGAAGGCGGTGGCTGATTGGATAAATTTTTTGGCCTTAAGTTCTTTGGCGATTTGCGAAAGTGTTTTGCCCCGATCAACATGATAAAAGGGCATAGTGGGAAAATCGGCCGGGGGAAAGATGGTGGTGAGAGTGAGAGTAAAAATCAAAACAAAAACGAGAAACAAGAGGCCAATTGTCCATTTATTGTAAGGCATGTTTTAGATAGGCAAATTCGCTGGCGGTTCACCCCGTTTGGAAGTAATGCGTTCGAGATTAGGTGTGGTCGCGACTTGTCCTGGGAAGTGGTAAATTGTCGCTAACTCTTCAGACGTTAAGCCCATCGGTTTTCTAGAAGCTGGCGGGTAAAAATATGAACGATTACAGAAAAATTTAAAGAATTGGGTTTTTCGCCATTTAACTCGCCAGCCAAGTGGATCTTGCCAGGGATTAGGGAAGCCGGTGAGGTGACTATTCTTAAAAGAATTTAGACCTTCTGCTCCATATTGTTTGAAGGCTGAATTAAAACCGACAAAGACCTCCGGCCGAAGACCGGTGGTCGAGGCATAGATAGAACGTATCCCGACATCAAACGCTGGTTTGGATAAATTGCGCTGGATAGAGGCCAAGACATCTCGTTCAGTATTGGTTAAATTCATTTTTACCCAAGCGCTCATGTCCTTAACTTCTTTGTTTCGGCTCATCAGCTCATCAACCAAGTCTCGACCGCTGGCTTTCCAATCAACTTCTTTTTTCTCTCGGTGTTTTGTTTTGAAGAAAAACCAATCTTTTTCCTTCTTTTTTTCTTTGATAAAACGTTTTTTTGCCCCCATTATTAAAATTTGGATCCAAATTTGCTCTGTCGGCTTGATCATTGAAATCGCCTCTAATAAGGGGGTCATCGGCTCGATTTTAAATTCCTCTTTGGGATCACGGTCAAGTTCGTAGTCAATGTAAGTTTTTATTGGGTAGGCGTCTGGCTCACTTAAGCTGTATTCGAAACACATGATATTCCAAGGAGAATTGGGCTGACCAAAAGTGACTTCTTTTGTATAATCTTCAACTTCAAAAATTTCAGCTTCTGGGTATTGCGAATAGATACGGGTTTCAACTATATTTTTGAAAAAAGCCGGGATATTTAAGAAAAAGCGAATTTTCCCTCCCAGCGAAACTAATTCAAGAGAAAACCAGTCGCGAACGCTCCCGTGGATATACTTATCAATTAACTCGCCTTCATAGGTTTGGTAAAAAACTTCCATTAGCAATTCCATTGCCTTGGGCGACTTAGTTACTTCTTTTGGGATTCTTACTTCAAACATTACTCGCTTGCGAGCGATATAACCGGCCCGGATATAGAGCAGATATGTTTGCCACAATAAAAAGGCGAGAAAGATTGGCGAAAGATAAATAAAGAAAATTAACCCTTGAAAAAAGGCCGGGGCGACTTGCCAAAGAAGATTATTAAATAATTGAAAAGGCGCAAGCCAAGACATGCCCTAATTATAGCGCAAGAAGGGTTTATTTGGCTAGGTTAAAACGGCCGTCACTGAGTCGCTTGAAGAATTTAGGGTTTTGCAAATTGACGATAATGGTATTGAGTTTGACTTGGCGTTGTTTGAGCACACCCTCAACTACTTCTTGGCGAGAAAGCGGGCCATGCTCTTTGATCAATTTTTGGATAACCTCAATGACAGTACCTTTAGAATAACCCCATTCAGTTAAAGCGTACAAACCACGGCCAACTAAAACAAAACGATTGTCTTTAATCAGCTCGTTGTGGCAGGTAGCTGGGTGAGCTTCGCGGCCAAAGGTCTTCTGAATTTGTTTGGCCACTTCACTGAAGTGAAGAGGCTTTTGGGCCTTGCGTAAAACCAAATAGGCATAATCACGAATCCCGCGCATGCGAATATTAGGTGACGAAGCCAAACCCCACTCACCGAGCGGATTCTTGGCCAAAGACTTGCTTAAGGTTAACCATTTGTCGGCAAATTGACTAACCTTTGGTTCACTAGACAGGGTTTTTAATTCTTTCAAAAACTTCTCAACTAATTCTGGTTCAGAGACTAAATCACCTTCGGTAAAATTAGAGCAAAGATTTTTGAGTGATTGGTGAACCTTGGTCGCCAACTCTTCGTTGGTAGTCCAGCGATGATGAAAATCCTCGTCCTCTTTAATTTTGGTAAAAGCATCAGAGACAACCAGTAAAAAATGGATTTGATTTTGGGTTAATTTATCTTTGGCTTGTGATTCAAGAAAAAGTTGCTCGTGCACAATCCCGCCAAAATCATCAACGATTTTTTTAAGTTGGGCAAAAGCGCCCTGACTTCCGGCATAGGCTTTAGACTTGCGAATTAAATTAAGAGCAAAAGCCTCAATTTGGCGAACACGTTCGCGAGTAATTTTATACTCACGACCAATCCCCTCTAAGGTTTCGCGCTTAGCCACTTTGCCCAAACCATAACGCTTGGTCAAAATATCTTGGCTACGCTTTGGTAGCTCGTCGAGTAATCGCTTGGTGATGTCTTTAACTTTTATATTCATATACATCTATTTCTATCACTAAAGCCAAACAAAGTCAACTAGTAAATATTAGACCACAAAGTTGAGCAATTTATCCTTGATATATATAGCTTTTTTGTACTTTCCTTCAGCTAGCCACTTGGCCACTAGTGGATTAGTGAGAGCAAGTTTGACAACGCTTTCTTCGCTCTGGCCAGCTGGGAGATTGAGGGTCGCTCGAACCTTACCATTGATTTGAACGACAATTTTAACTTCGCTTGAGATTAATTTTTGGGGATCGGCTACGGGCCACGCCGAGAGATGGATTGATTTTGTCTCGCCTAAATTATGCCACAATTCTTCGGCCACATGGGGCGCTAAGGGGGCAAGTAATTTGAGAAAAATTTTAAAATCTTCGACGGGGATTTGGTCGAGCTTTTCCCAATCATTAGACAAAATCATCAGGGCCGAAACGGCCGTGTTAAAATTAAAACGATTGATATCGTCGGTCACTTGTTTGATCGTCTTGTGTAAAAGATAATCGCCACCGGTGAGAAGTCGTTTTTCGTCCTGCGAAATGCGACTTCGCACCGGTGCCACTTTCCCCGCCAAGCGCCAAATCTTCTCCACAAATCTCCGTGACCCCATCAAATTATTGGTACTCCAAGCCTTAGAGAGTTCGAATGGTCCCATAAACATTTCGTAAAGACGTAAGGTGTCGGCACCATAAAGCCTCACCATATCGTCTGGGTTGATCACATTGCCCCAGCGCTTGCTCATTTTGCGATTATCCTCGCCCAAAATTAGTCCCTGATTTTTTAATTGGGCAAACGGTTCGGGATAATTAACGACGCCAATATCTTGCAAAAACTTATGCCAAAAACGGGCGTAGATTAAGTGGCGAGTCGCATGCTCGGTTCCTCCCACATACATATCAACCCCAGTAGCAGAATCTCGCGAGCTCGATTCGCTACGGGGCAGGCCGGCTCCCAACCAATAATCTAGTTTTTTAATGTCAGCGATAGACTTGCTGTTTTTGGGATCAATAAAGCGTAAAAAGTACCATGAAGAGCCGGCCCATTGGGGCATGGTATTAGTTTCGCGCTTGGCGGGCCCTTTGCAGACCGGGCACTTAATATTGACCCAGGTTTTAATGTCAGCCAGAGGCGATTCCCCTGTGCCGGTGGGGGCATAACTTTTAACTTTAGGTAATTTGACCGGTAAATCTTTTTCGGGTACGGGTACAGCTCGTGGTGAGCCTGCCGAACCACATTTATCACAATGAATGATCGGGATCGGTTCGCCCCAATAACGTTGACGCGAAAAGACCCAATCGCGCAATTTATATTTTATTATTTGCTGACCCCGCGCAAATTTAGTGATCGCTTTTTTGGCTTTTTCATTATCCAGTCCGGTAAATTGCTCGGAATTAATTAGGATTCCTTCTCCAATATAAGGCCCGTCTACCCCCTTCTTAATTCGCTCTAGCCAAACATCCATTTCGGCATGGACCATGAATTCAGTCGTTAATTCTTCGGGTTTGACCCAGAGAATTTCGTTTTGAGCCTCCTTTTCTCCTTCGGGAATTTCGCTTTGCTGGTCATCGACGAGGTCAAATTGAACGAGATTGGTAAAAGAAACACGATTAACATTTTTATGATTAGCAAAATATTCGGCGCGAACTTGTCCGCCAAGAACCTGGCCGTTTTTAAGATTTTGATAACCCGTTTCTTCAAGCACTTCGCGCTTGGCAGCCGTTAACAAATCTTCTCCTTCGCTGACCCCACCCATGGGGAAAGTTACCCAATTATATTTATGAGAGTGGAGGCAAAGAATCTTTCCGGTTTTGGGGTTGCGAACAATTACTTGAACATTTTTTCGTTCAATTTTTTCTTTACCAGCCACTGGCGGATTTCTCTTATCAATTCGTTCGGGGATAATTACTTCCTTGATCGGTAATTTAAATTTCTTGGCAAATTGCCAGTCGCGGTCGTCGTGGGCCGGTACGGCCATAATCGCACCGGTGCCATAATCGGGTAAAACATAATCGGCCACAAAGATTGGGATCTCCTCTTTATTGGTGGGGTTAATCGCTTTAATCCCCTTCACCTCAACGCCCGTTTTTTCTTTGCCTTCGGCGGTGCGCTCTATTTCACTTCGCTTGCCAGCCAGAGCGGCGTAATCCTTGATCGCTTTTAAGTTGGTAATATTTTCGGCCAAATCATTAATTAATTTATGCTCTGGCGCTAAGACCAAATAAGTCGCACCAAATAAAGTGTCGGGGCGAGTAGTAAAAACTTTGACTTGATCGAGACAATGCTCCAAAACGAGGGGTTCGACGGTTCCGCAAAAATGGGATTTTTCGGCTTTGAGGCGATGGGTTTTGCCACCTAGTGACTGTTGAATAATTTTCGACTCGCCATCGGGGATTAAGCTATCGTTGTCATCTTCGAGAATAACAATCTCTTTAACATTTTCTTTAATTTTATTAGTATCAAATTTCCAACTCATTAAATATTTAGCCGCTAAACGTTCTTTATCGCGGAATTTTGGCTCAATCAAGCCGGCCACTAAAATTAATTTATGAATTGGCGTTGATAGTTTTTCTAAAATGCGATAAGACACGACTGAACCGAGCGAGTGACCGACAAGGATGGTGTTAGCGTCAAATTTTACTTTCGACAAAACATAATCCGCTTGCTCTACCACATCAGGCACATAGGGATGAGGCAAATCGAAGCTAATGACTTCGTGTCCTTGGGCCTCGAGCTCGCGTTTAAGCCACGGGATAAAGCAACTCTTACTATTACTGCGCCAGCCGTGCAATAAAACATATTTATATTTGGTTTTAAGCGGAAAGGAGATCTCGGCGCCCTCACTTTTGCCAATCCAATTGCGTTGGGACTCCTTAATTGATTCAGGCCAATTGAGACCATCAAGATCTTTGAGCAAGCGCTCGGCATAATTAGTGATCTTGAGCACCCATTGGCGCATTGGCTTTTTTATCACTTCTGAACCGCATCGTTCGCATTTACCGTCCTCGAGATCTTCGTTGGCGAGACCGGTTTGGCAAGACGGGCACCAATTAATTGGCTCCCACGATTCGTAAGCTAGGCCTTTTTTAAAAAGTTGAAGAAAGGCCCATTGCGTCCATTTATAATATTTGGGGTCGGTGGTATTAATTTCGCGTGACCAATCATAATCAAAACCGATTTTCTCTAATTGCGATTTAAAAACCTTAATATTTTTTTTAACGGCCACTTCAGGATTAACCTTATTTTTAATGGCATAATTTTCGGCCGGTAAACCAAAGGCGTCCCAACCCATGGGGTGCAAAACATTGAAGCCGTTCATGCGTTTAAAACGCGAATAAATATCGGTGGCGGTATAACCCTCAACATGGCCAACATGGAGCCCGTCGCCCGAAGGGTATGGGAACATGTCTAAAATATAGGCCTTGGGCTTGCCTTTAGAATCGGTAGTTTTATAAGTTTTTTTAGCTCGCCAAACTTTCTGCCACTTAGATTCAATCTTAGCATGATCATACTTGCTTGCTTGCCCATCCGTAGCTTTGGCGGAGGAGGGCCACTTTTTCTCAATCTTTAAGTGATCGTACTTATCAATTTTTTTAGTCGCCATTGCGTTTCATCATAACACGAACCAAAAAGATTTCAATTTGACATCGATGGGTTTGAATTTTATGAAAAAGAAAAAGCTGTTTGGGTGCGCAAACAGCTTTCCACTGCAATACTTGAGCCCAGCCAGACCCTGGGATCCGGGAATTCGGCCCTGAGTACCTCTTCCGATGCCCATTTGAGGGAACAACTCACACCGTTGCCAAAACCAAGCAGGGCTTGGCTAAAAGAGACGCCCTCTTCCCGTTGGAGGCCATGACCCACAGCAGAGCTTTGAAGACTTAAAGACTGCCATCATTGGTGGGGAGCATCTTTGCTGGGAGCGCTAAAACCGAGATTTTCACTCATCCCACTATTGCTTCTTCTCAAGTATCCTGCTTGATAAAAGCACGAAAAAGTCATTTTGTCTAGGAAAAATGATGTTTTATTAATTATAACACCTCTTTAGTTTTTTTCGATGCCGATGATTTGGCCGTCGTCGATGCGGACGATTTTTTGAGCCATTTTGCCATAAGGTTCTTCGTGGGTCACCATGATAATCGTTTGGCCAGCGGCGTGAAGCTCGGTAAAAATTTTCATCACGGCGCGTGAGGATTCGTTATCAAGATTGGCGGTGGGCTCGTCGGCAAATAAAATATTTGGCTGGTGGGCAATGGCCCGAGCGATGCTGGCCCGTTGTTGCTCCCCGCCTGAGAGTTGACTCGGCAATTGGTGGAGATGATTAACTAAACCCACTTTAGATAAGGATTCGAACGATAATTCGTAAGCCTTACTTTTTTCGACCCCCTGCATCAAGAGGGGTAAAACGACATTTTCGAGAGCGGTTAATTCGGGGATTAAAGCGTAATCTTGAAAGACGTAACCTAATTTTTCGAGTCGAAATTTAGTTTTTTCTTCAGCGGTCATCTTGTGGGTGTCGTTACCATCGATAATAATTTCGCCGGCGGTTGGTTCGTCAAGCAAGCTCATTTGATACATTAAGGTACTCTTGCCGGCGCCCGAACGACCCATAATGGCAATAAATTCGCCGGTTTCTACCTTCAAATCAATCCCCTTGAGAACCTTGGTCTCAATGTTGCCGGTGAAGAAGGAGCGTTGTAATTTTTTGGTTTCAATCATAATTAATTGCGACCCAAGATCGAGTCGAGGGTATTTTTACGAACAATCATGCGGGCCGGCACGTAACCAGCAATTACGGTCGAAATAATTAAGAGAGCAATTCGAAAGAGGGTTGAGGAGATGGGGGCCACTAAAATGCCGTCACTGAAGGGAAAGTCGATCGGATGAGCGGCAATAAACGGTTGAAGAACGGCGTAAACGAGCAACAGGCCAATAATTGAGCCGGTAATGGCATAAAAGAAAGATTGCATCACATAGGAGACCTCAATCGCTTCGCCCGAGATGCCAATCCCCTTCAAAATGCCAATAAATTTGCGACGGGTGATGGCATTAATGAAGATGACAATAAAAATGGTAATGGCAGCGACCACTAAGCCAATGGAACTAAAGATATCACCCAAAATCGCAAAAGTTTGGATCATGTCTTTAATAAATTTTGGCTCGGCGTCGGTAAAAGTTTGGACTTTGGCCACTTGGCCAACGCCTTGCACCAAGAGATCATCACGTACCCTCACCGGGTCATTGCCCGGTTTTAATTTAATGGAAATTTCGTTGACATTATAATCAGTTCGGCCAACGAGATTGCGAAATTGCGAATCCACCATAAAAACGCGCATATTAATTTCGTCCAATTTGCTTTTGATAATACCCTTAACGGTTACTTCGCGCTGAACTCCGCCCACATTGATGCGGATTTTTGTTCCCGGTCGCACGTCGCTACTTAAAGTCGAGAAGCCTGGGCTATCCACTGGCATATAACGCTTGAGGAGATAAGAACCGACAACGACCTGGTCATAATCAAGCGGGGTCAAAAATGATCCTTCAACAATAAAACGAGAGATGTCGGCCACCTTATCTTCAGCGATGGGGTCAATTCCGGCAAATGAAGCCGAGGCCATGTCAGTTTTGTCGGTGGTTTTTACTTGCGCCTTATAATTGGCCTCAACCGTTCCCGCTTTTAAATAACGGGCACTAAAACTATCAATGCGCGAATCTTTTTTTAAAATTTCAATTACGGCCGGACTATTCTCAATATAATTTTTGCTTGTCGGGGTAGAAATAATGACATCACTGATATAGTGAGTCCGAACAGCGTCAACGGCACCCTGAATTAGTCCGACCAAGATTCCCGAAACCACAACGAGGTTCAAAAAGGTCAGCACCATCACAAAGGTGATTAAAACATTAGTCCAAATACTTGATCGCCTAATCTGCCGTACGGCCAAGAAAAAACCGATCCGATAATTGAGCAAGGAAAACATATTATTTACTTTGCTGTTTGAGAACTATTTGATCACCCGGTCTTAGACCGGTAAGAACCTCGGTTTGACCAAGAAAGCCGATTTGCCCTGTAGTAATTTCAACTTCGGACGTTTGATTATTGGCGATGAGGCTAACGAATTTTTTGCCATTTTTTTCAGTAATGGCACTAGCGGGAATAGAAATAACGCCTGGTTTTTTTAGGGCGGTGACAAGGAGGTTGGCGGTCATCCCTGGTTTGATCCGAGCGTCAACGGCCGAGAATTGTAATTTAACCTTATAGGTTGAAACGCCGTCGTGAATAGTTTCGGCCGGGTCAATCGAAATTACTTGGGCCGAGAAGGGTACACTTGAGCCATAGGCATCGAGCGTCACTTCGGCAGGGTTGCCTACTTTTAAATTGGCAATATTAATTTCGGGCACAAAACTTTCGATTTGAAAAAGCCCCGAGCTAATCATTGACACACTGGCTTGCCCGGCGATGGCTTGTTCGCCAGTTTTGATATCTAACCGCGTAATTGTCCCGGTGATGGGAGCACGAAGAAAATAATCGGCATAATCATGCTCTTTTTGAGCGACCGTTAGCCTTTGAGACTCAATATTGAGAGTAGAATCTTTTAGAGAATTACGACTATCGCTAAGCGTGGCAAGCATGCTACTAGTGGTTACGCGCCAACTGGCAATATCGCTCTTGTCTGTTTCTAACTCAGTCGATCGGCTACTGCTGTCTGTTTGATTATAAACAAAAGAAACAAAAGTGTTCACGTCGTTTATCGCCTGGGATAAACTTTGAGCCAAAATATAAGTATCCTCGGTTAATTTAGAGATGGCTATTTTAGAAAAAGGCCTAGTTAAATTTCGATAATTAGCCAAATTTAGATCATAAGAATCTCTGGCTTTATAAAAACTACTTTGGGCCGTTCTGAAATAATTACGAGCGGTATCGCTCGTGAGGTTATTTTTGTAGGTTGAGACCTGATAATTGTTAAGGATTAAATCCAATTTCTCAAAAATTGTCGACATATCCAGATAAGCTTTATCCACATTAGATAAACTATTCTCGTAATCCTTGGTCAATTCACTTTGGTTGGACGCATTACTATTTTCGAGCATTTTTTTAAGGTCAATCTGGGCGCTTTCTAAAGCGAGCGAGGCTTCGCGCGAGTCGATCTCGGCAATTAATTGCCCCGCTCCCACTTGTTGACCGACAATAACGGGCACCTGCGCAATTTTACCACTTCGGCTGAAGCCTAATTCAACACTCGTCGCCGGTATCACTTTACCCGACACGGAGACGGTTTGGGTAAATTCGGCTGGTTGGATAGTTAGGGTTTCGGCCCGATTGCCGTTTTTATTAGACCAGAAAAAATAGCCCGCAATTAAAACAATTACAATAATGATAGCAATAATTACCCAATAACTTTTGGCTTTAACTAAAAAATTTTTCATAAGTTTATACAATTTAGCACATTTAGGGCTCCGAGCTCAAGTTGGTAGATGTAAAGAGCCCCGTCCTAATTGGCGGGGCCCTAAATGAGTTGTCGTCTAGCAGAGTCTTTCGAGCCTCCTCTTGGCCAGAATCCTGCCAGATGGGATAGTGGTGTTTTTGCAGCTAGCCTGCCGAGCCGAGCGGCGGCGGACCTGCCTTAGTTTTCTGGGGTTTTTCTTAACCCTTTTCCCGAAGCGTTTCGACGACATTGGCTCCTCCTTTCAGGTTCATGGCCTTTGTTTTCTCCTCCCCTAAACTATCACGAGATCTAGAATATTTCAATCTTTAAATTTTGAATTCTACGACATCGCCATCTTGGACGACATATTCTTTACCTTCGGTGCGGACGAGGCCTTTATCGCGAGCGTTGCCGTAGGAACCGGCCGAGACAAGGTCTTGCCAATTAATCACTTCGGCCTTGATAAATTTGTCATAAAAGTCGGTATGGATGGCCGTGCCGGCTTCGGGTGCGGTCGAGCCTTTTTTAATTGTCCAAGCGCGGGTTTCATCGGTGCCGGTGGTTAAGAAGGTGATTAGGCCAAGCATCTGGTAACTCTCTTTAATCAAATCATTGATCCCGTCATCTTCAACACCCAATTCTTTTTTAAATTCGGCCTTGTCCCCAGCCTCTAATTCAGAGAGTTCGCCCTCGATTTTGGCGTCAACAATCACATAATTAGCATTAAGTTTTTTTAGATATTCAATCACTGGCGCCGTATCAACAATTTTGGCGCCAGCCTTTTTATTTAAAACATATAAAATCGGCTTAGCCGAAAGTAGGTGTAAATTTTTAATAACATCCTTAAATACTGGAGTTTGTAAGGATGGTTTATTTGTGTTGTAAAGGGCAGAATAAATTAATTGGCCGGCTTGAAGAATTTTTTGTAATTCTAACAAAACTTCATTCTCAACCACGGCCTCCTTATCTCCCCTTTTAACATCGTGAGCTAGATTAGCGATTCGTTTACTCACCGTTTGCTCGTCGGCTAAGATTAGCTCAAGATTGATTGTCTCGATATCATCAATCGGGTCAATTCTATTTGAGACATGAGTAACGTTGCCGTCTTCGTAAATTCGCACCACCTCGGCGATAGCATCAACTTCGCGAATATGCGATAAAAATTTATTACCCAAACCTTCTCCCGTCGAAGCGCCCTTAACCAAGCCGGCAATATCGACAAATTCGATGGCGGCAGGGATCTTTTTCGCTGATTTAGAAAAATTATTTAAAATCTCCACACGTTCATCCGGCACAGCGACAATCCCGACCGATGGATCAATCGTGCAAAACGGATAATTCTCGGCCGGCACACCCTTTTGCGTGAGCGCGTTAAAAAGCGTCGATTTCCCGACGTTTGGTAAGCCTACGATGCCAATACTTAAACCCATAAAAGAGAGTTTAACCTAAAAACAACAAAAAAGGAATCACGGCAAAATGATTGGGGTGTCGTTTTGGATTTGTTTAAGTATCAGCGGCCGCTGATAGGTACCGTCAGATTTGAATTTGCCAGAATTCAAGAGGCCCTTTTTAATACACCCATAATCATAGTTGCAAACCTTGATTTGGGCGACAAGGAGTTGCGTGGCCTGTTTAGATAAGCCATAAACAGCGCTTTCGCCCTCAGGAAGATCTCCCGGAAAAGAGTAAATGACCCCGGGTACCAATTTGCGAATCGCTGGCAATTCGACAACGTAGGTACCAAAAACGGGGGCATTAACTTGTTGCTGTTTCAATTTTGGCACACCGTTAGCAAAAAACCAGGAAACATCAGGAGCATAAATAGCATCAGCCTTGGCTGCCTTAATCTTGGTGATAATTGGGGCAACATCAGCATTAACGTCGTTTATGACTTCGTCGGTGACAATTTTCCCTTTGAAATTAGCCCGAAAACTGTCGGCGTGAGTTTTTGAAAAGGCGTTGCCATAACTAACTAAAGCCACTTTTTTGAGGCCTCGTTCGAATATCTTGTCGGCAATAAACTTTGACTCCTCTTCTAAAGAATACTGGGTGTTTAAGAAATTATCTCCGCTTTGAGCAAAAAGGTCGGCGGATGCTGCAGCGGGGACAATTGCTAAAACATTTTGGCTCTTCAGTAGCGGAACAATTGCTTCTTGCGGCCCGCCGCAGGCTGGGCCAATTACCAACTTAATATTTTGGAATTCGGTTAGTTTTTTGAAGGCAGAAACCGCTTCTTTGGGGTCGCATTTGTCATCTTCAAAAATAACTTTGATCGTACTGCTCCCGAGACCATCAATCACTCCTTTACGAATTTCCTCCCCATAGTCGGCCACGGGTCCAGTTAGGGGCGCAATGACTCCGATTTTAATATCCTCTTCCTTTGGGACTGATTTTGAATTTTGAAACCAAAAACAAAGTGTGATTGCGACAATTATTATCAAGATAATGATAACGTAGAGATATTTTTTCATACAATTAAGATTTCTCGCTCAAAATTTTGGCTAATTCGGGGCCGTGTTTGGTGGCGATGGCCATCGCTGCTTCTTCATAGCTCAAATGATCTTTTTTTACCTTATCTTCAATCTCTTGCCCCAATCGCTGAAAAAGTCCGGGGTTACTTTTAACCACCTTCATCATCGCGTCGAGCTCTGGGCCTTTTACGCCCATCCCCTTCAATTGTCGTTTTACAAAAAATTCTTTAAACATTACTCCAAGACGATTTTGGGTAGATATCCTCTTCGGCGACCGATAATCCAAATAATTACAACGAGGATAATGATGATAATAATTGGAGAGATCGGCGAATAAATTTTGACTAATTGCCACCAGCTAACCCAAACAACTGACACAGTGCCATTAACCGTCTCAATATTCTCGGCAAATTGCGTGTCCTGTTTATTAACGTTTGTTAAATTATTATTAGCGTTGGCGGTCAGTCTTTCTAGATTTTGACTTTGAACAGCGTAATTGCTATTTTCGGTGTTTAATCTTTGCTTTTGCGTCCCCTCCTGCCCAATAAGAGAAGTTTCCTGTTCTCTCAGCAAAACAATGACTGAAGAATCAGTTTCCTCAGAGAGAGTGGCCCGGACATCAGCCAATTCTGTTCGAATGCGGGTTAATTCTTTGCTAATCGAGTTAACACTTTGTGTATGCTTAGTGATAAGGTCTTGCTTTTGTTTACTCAGCGTTTCCAAGTTAGTTAGAACGTTTTCGGTTTGATTTTCAATTCTTTGTTTTTGGCTAAGAAGATTTTGCGACGAAATGCTCTCCACATATAATTTAGCATAATCTAGCCCCTCAATTTCAGATCGTAATTCTTCGAATTTGCTTTTAGCAACGACAAAAGTAAGACTACCCCTTTTTTCAGAACTGTAGAAATTATCAACTCTTCCGTCGGCCCCTTTAACAGCGTTACGCACATCCTTGATCTTTTCGGCGACATTTCGCGTTTTAATCGTGGCCGAATAGCTGGTCTTTAAAAATTCTCGAGTATCGGCAATTGAAGATTTTTGTTCACCATAATAATCGGAGGGAGCAATTGAAGTAGTGACTAATGAGCCACCATCCAATGCCGTCGGGGCATTACCAATGTCAAAGCTGGCCCTATTTCGAGCCGACGACATAGATGATAAAACTATCCACCCTAAAATTATCACTATGACAATGATCACGGCCAAAACTACCAACTTTCGACGCGAAATTCTTATTACTTTTTCGTCCATAGGGTTTATATTATTTAATAATAACTTAGATATTATAACACTGAACTTGTTGACTCACCATTGTGGACCGTAGCGGACTCGGACCGCTTACCTCCTGCTTGCAAAGCAGGCGCTCCCCGCCCGACTGAACGATTTCAGTCGTTCGGGCGGGTACCAGATGAGCGGTGGACCGCACCGGGCTCGAACCGGTTACCTCCCGCTTGCAAAGCGGGTGCTCTAGCCAGATGAGCTAGCGGCCCATTATATTAACAAATCTTGTCTTTCAAAAACCTTCTTCCCGCAGCGCTTTTAAAATAGAGCTCTCTTTTTCTCGCTTCAAATAAGGTGCCATAATTTTCAGTATACACAACTGAAAGCTCACCCATTTTGCTTGTGGTAACAGTATGGCCAGAACGATGCTCTTTTAATCTTCGTTCGAGATTATTGGTCATCCCTTTATAAATTTTACCAGAAATATCTTTCAGGACATAAACGGTAAACATATATATTGGTGAGCAAATAGTACTATTTTTTGAACAAATCTTCAATAATGTCCTCAAGCGGGGTGGCCAAGATATCAATATCTAGAACGGGCACATGGCTGGTGACGGTTGAGATCAATTTGGGCATTTGGGCCGTTTTAACTTTGTAAGTAGCGCAATCTTCGCTGGTCTCAATCAATTCGCTATGGGGCACTTTGGGTAATTCGGCCGGGGTTATTTCAAAATAGAATTTAACTAATTTCTCCTCATTGTGTTCGTCAACCAAATTTTCGACGGTGCCATCATAAATTTTTTCACCTTTATTAATCACAATCACGCGGTCGCAAACTTTCTCGACATCAGTCATATCATGGCTCGTTAGGATAATGGTGACTTTGTAACGATCTTGAATTTCGCGCAAAAAGTGGCGGATCTTCTTTTTGGCGACAATGTCTAGCCCAATCGTTGGTTCATCAAGAAAAAGAATTTGCGGATTATGAATAATTGATCCAATTAATTCTAATTTCATTCGCTCGCCAAGCGAAAGCTTGCGCACGGGCACATCTAACACGTGGGTAACGGCCATTAGCTCGGCCAATTCTTTGACTCTGATCTCGCATTGTTTAGGGTCAAGGCCATAAATTTCGCGCAAAAGGTAAAAACTTTGCTTGGCCGTAAGATCCCAATTGAGGCCTGCCTTATTGCCCATGAGGAGCCCAATTTGCCGTAGGAACTCGGGTTTGCGGTCAAAGGGGAAGAAGCCAAGGACGCTAATGTCGCCTCTCGTAGGGTAAATTAGGCCGGTCAGGGCCTTAATGGTGGTCGTTTTACCGGCGCCATTGGGCCCTAATAGGGCAAGGCTTTCCCCACTCTTAACCTCAAAGGACACCTCTTTAACGGCCGAAACCGTGCGATGGTCTGGGCGCCAAATGCCCGTAAAGATATTTTTGTTTTGTCTGATCTTAAAATCTTTACCTAAATTTTTAACGGAAATAATGTTTTTCATCTTATTTTTATATTATGAGGCCGAAGTGTAATTTTTCAAAGCGAGATCCCAAAGTTTTTTCTTGATCATAAGGAGCATGAGGGTGATGAAAAAAGTAAAGGGCAGGAGGTACAAGGCGCTAGCCTTACCTAGCATAATCGAAACGGGGATTGAAGACAGTAAAAGAGTTGGCACAAAAAAGGAGAGAGAAAATTGAAAGAAGGGGGTATAACCCTCCCAGGGGATTTGATTATTGTCACGCAAATTATAATTTAAGGAATAAATTTGTTTGGCCTCCCCCGTCCAAAAGGCCGGTAGCACTAATAAGAAATTAAAACTTTCCCAGGCAATTTGACCAAAAACAAAAACAATCAAGCCTAGGATAAAGTTTATTAAACTGACGTGAATATTTGACCAATCAATAAGAAAAAAGATAATAATGATGTTGGGCAGGCCATCCCGAGCAACACTCAAGAGCGGGATTTTGCGAAAAGTGACATACCACAAGGAGGGAACCGGCAAGACGAGGAGGAAATCGAGTGACCCGCGATTAATATCTTTGATCAAAGTCTGATTGTTCATTTCGCTTATCCCCCACAAAAGGTAAAAGCCAAATTGCCCGATAAATAAGAGAAAATACATCTCGTTTTTATCATAGCCGGCAAAGGTATTAACGCGCGAATAAATCACATTGATAAATAAAATCTGAACGGTGACATAAATGATAGTGGAAATCATGTTTCCCCAATTATTGCCAAAATACGCCGTTTCGGTTTGAAAGGTGTTAATGAGATTAGCGCGCAAAATTCGCCAATAGATTTTTAGTTTAGACCCCCACCCCTTCATAAGTTTTTACTGAGCGTCGCCAAAAGTAACGCGTTATAAAAATTAAAATAATCGACCAAAAGAGAGCGGGCAAAAATAATTGGAGCAATTCAGCTACCCCCAATTGATTTTGGAGCACATAGGCGGGCGAAAAAATCAGCGCCGGGAAAGGTAATAATAATAAAATTTCTTTGATCCCGGTTGGGAAGAGGTTAATGGGGATAAGGGAGCCAGATAATATTTTGTTGACGTGATTAAAAGCGTTACGAAAACCGTTGGCTTCGGGCGAATAAAAACTTAAGAGGCCAACAATCACGTTGAAACAAAGGGAGATGATTAAGGCAAAAATAATGAAGATAAGAAAGGCCAAAACATTAAACCAAGTCATTGGTGGTAAGATCACGAGACCGATAATTAGCGTGGCTAAAGCGTAAAACATCCCCAGTCCGGTTTCGCCGGCATAAGAAAAAAAGAGGTAGGGTACCGTTTTGATTGGTTTAATAAAATGATTATTAATCTCTCCCCTATTTACCAATTGTTGGATATAACGGCCAAACTTAGTATCTTGACCATAAGTGACCTCTCTCACTGCCGCCGCAATAAAAAAGTAGGCGATCAAAGGGCGAAAGTCGATGCCCCCACTCGAACTCATAGCAATGGCATACCAAAACAAAGCCAAAAAACCGAGGGCAATAAAACGCCCCGCAAAAAAGGCAATTATTTCAAAAGGATAAGCCAAGATCTTAAGCCAATTGAACTTAATGACCGACAAATATAATTTCATTCGAGTGGACCATAGCGGGATCGAACCGCTTACCTCTTCCATGCCATGGAAGCGCTCTACCAAGTGAGCTAATGGCCCTAACGCTTGCCAATATAACAAAAAAGGCCCTGTTTGAAAAGGCCTTTTTTGTGACTAATTAGTTTTTACCAGAATTTCCAAAAGGGTTTCTTGGCGGTGGTTGTTGCGGTTTGGTCAGTAGAAGTCGCAGCGGTATCAGAAGCTTCTACTAAGGGAGTAGCCGTAACGGTTAAGGTCCCAGCACCTTCGCCATCGGCGACAACGGCGGCAAATCCAGGATGCTTAAGCTCGTAAATTCTCCCGCGCAAGCCATTTAATTTTTTCTTTAATTGTTTTAATTTGTTATATTTAGCCAATTCGATAGGGTTTATCAGAGCCGTGGTTGAAGTACCAAGAACTCTTCCTCCGCCAATTGGGCCATTTGGTCCCCAGCCAGGGGCAAAGCCGCCACTGTGCCCACCCGTTGAATAGACCGAGCTAACAATAACCGTTCTCGTTACCGGTGTGGCCACATTACCCAAGCTGTCGGTAACATTATAGGTTAAAGTGTAAGTGCCAATAATGGACGTGTTAACTGTGCCAGAGATAATAATGCTGGCAGTGATATCGCCAAATACATCGTCTAGAGCCGTCGCACCGGCTTCAGTATAAGTTTCGCCGACAGTTAAATTAATCGTTGAATTTCCGAGTAAGGTCAAAACTGGAGCAGTGCCATCAACAGTAACCGCTTGATCAGCACTTTGCGAATGTAAGAAATTATCATAAGCCTGAACAATAATCTTGGTAAGGGTCAAATCTGAAGTATCAACTCCGCTTAAAACACAGTTGCCAACAGAGGGGACAATAATATCTGGCCAATAATTAACCGTTCCATTGTCATAGCCAAAATTACAATCTCTAACCCCCGTTCCCTCGTCGCTAACAGAAACACTCAATTCCGAAGAGGTAGAGATGTAAGTTGTCCCTCCGACAACAAAACTAGGGGTAATTGTTATTGCTCCGACAATGGGAACATCGTTATCCACAATAATCGTTTTGCTTGTGTCGGTTGCATTACCGCCAGCGTCAGAATAAACGACTTGAACAGTGTAAGTTCCATCAGGAACAAAATTGTCAAACTCATCTTTGCCATACCAAATTTTTGGAGTTGGGTGGGTAACACTCGCCCAATTATAAATATTTTTTACCAAAACACTATTCGAGTCTAAAATATTTAAACTAGCCGTAACCGCGCCGGAAAAATCTAAATCAATACTCGAAGTCGTAGCCAAAACACCAAAAGTATCTTCTGGAGCAATAATTATGTTATCAATAGTATAAACATCAAGCGTTGCCGTTGGCGAAGGTGGAGGCAAGGGGGGAATAATCATTGGCCCCATCATTAGCATGGGTGAACCCCCGGAAATTTCGGGGTCAGTCGTCGTAGCCGGATCGCTCGGAGGCAAAACTGGGTCGGTAGTTGTGGCCGGATCAGCCGGCGGGGTAACTGGATCAATAATTACTGGATCTACCAAAGGAGTTGAGCTAGCTTCATCCTCGGCAAAAACCATAATCGACGGGCTGATAATTAAAGCTAAAACAAAGAGAAAAACTAGGAGTCTTTTATTCATAAATAAAAATAGAGCTGATAATATGCCTAATTACTGGCAAAATAACGCAGTTGGAGCCAAAATCAAAGCCTAGTAATCTGTGGATAATTCTGCTAAGATTAGGAGTGGAAGGAGGGTATCTGAATGAAGTCAAAATTCAGCCCCAGACAGAGAAAGTTCCTAAGAACTTGGTTTATTAACTGGATGGCCATCAATGCTGGTGGTCTCGTTCGGTTAGCGATTGGCGCGCCGATTGAATGGTTCCTCGGTTTCCCCGCCTTAGGGATAGCGAGCTTCAGACTCTTTAGCTGGCTAATCCTCGATTCGACCTTGGCCTTGCCGGCAGCCCTGATTAGAGAGGGGGTTTATGACCTAAAATTCGTTGACAAGGAAAGTTCTTGGCAATGGATAATCATCGACACCACCATCTTAACGGCTTACAAGGGATTGTCCTATGCCTTGTGCCTATTGCCGGTGTGGTTGTGGATGGGGTTGCCGGGAACAACGTTTTTGGGCCTACTGACCGTCAATCTTGGCCTTTTTCTCACGACAGGAGCCGTCAACTACTATTACGTTGACGTCCTCGACAAGAACTGGCTAGATTTGACTGAAAGACTCTTAGGCTGGACAAAAGAATCTAAGAGAAAAATGGTCAAAAAAATGCCCCGAAAAAAAAGAGAGTAATTTATCTTTCCCTCCCCCGATGACGGCTTGCCGTCATCGGGGATTGTCATTTTTAATAATTTTATTTTTTATTTAACGCCAGGGTGATCACGTGATCAAGAAATTGGTCGTAAGGGATACCGGCGGCTCGCAAAGATTTAGGGATTAGCGACTCTTCAGTCATCCCGGGCAAAGTATTAACCTCGAGCGCATAAATCCCCCGTGGTGAAATGATAAAATCTGACCGTGAGTAATGACGCAGGCCAAGCACCTTATGAATTTCGGCGGCCAGCCGCTCTAATTCGGCCTTTTCTTCTTTAGTAAAACGCCCGGGACAAATTTCGGACGTAATGCCGGTATATTTGGCCTCATAATCAAAAAGGTTTTTGTCGGACGGAGTGACGATCTCGATCGGCAACAACGAGTAATGATTTTTCCCGCGCATGCCATCAACCACGCCACAGGTGGCCTCTTTGCCCTTAATATATTCTTCAACTAAAACGGCATCGCTAAAATTAAAACAGCTCTCAACGGCCTGCACGAGTTCGGGAAAAGTTTTTGCTAAATAAAGGCCAACCGACGAACCGCTCCCGGCCGGCTTAACAATCCAAGGGGGAGAAATTTGACGAAAAACATCATGAGCAATGGCCTCAGCGTCAGCTTGTCCTGAGTCTTGTCGAAGGGTTTGATAATCTCTTTTGACCACCACTCCGTTCGGCACCTTAATCCCCGCTTTTTTAAAAACCTCTTTGGCCCGTGGCTTGTCCATCCCGAGCGCCGAGGCTACCATCCCCGAGCCAGTATAGGGCACCGCGAGATAATCTAGCAGTTGTTGCACTTGTCCATCCTCGCCAAATTCGCCATGCAAAGCATTAAAAATGACGTCAACGCTCCGAACCGCTCGTTCGGGTGACATCGGCGCGCCATTAACATGCCAGGTGCCATCACGCGACAAAAGCATATCCACTGGTTGATATTTATCACTCGGCAGATTTTTGATTACACTGGCGCCAGTTTTAAGCGACACTTCATATTCGTGCCCAATTCCACCACGTAAAATACCGACTTTAATTAATGACGACATCTACTTTTTACTTGCGACTAAATTATTTGAGAATCTCTTTAATTTTGAGGACGACATCATCCAGGGTAAAGTTGGCCTTAACGAGAAAGTCGATCGCTCCAAGAGCGTGTGCCTTTTCAATATCTTCTTTTTGGCCAAGATTAGAGAAAACGATCACCGGGATATCTTTAGTCTTGGGATCCTCCTTAATTTTTTTCAAAACCTCAAAACCGTCAACTCCGGGCAAGAGCAGATCCAAGAAAATTAAATTTGGCATTTCTTTAGGAATGAGATCAATCGCATTTTGCCCATCAACCGCTACTGCCACCTTAAAACCTTCGGTCTCTAACCTTTTCGCATTAAGCGAGCGTAAAAATTCATCGTCCTCAACAATCAACACTTTTTTTGGTTCCATATGGTTATCCTTATTTAAATTATTAATTATTTACCCTATTGAGTAAAAATTATTTCATAATTTTATGATGCTAAAGCATCATTACTCAACTGGGTGAATTATACTTTTTTCTGGTGTAAAGGTAAAGTGAACGAAAAGGCTGTTCCCTGCCCAGGGTGATTTTCGAACCAAATCGCTCCACCATGCTTCTCAATAATGTCTCGAGCAATAAAAAGGCCTAGGCCCGAGCCGTCTGGCTCCGCTTTAATGGCATTAGAGGCGCGAAAGAACTTCTGAAACATTTTGTCGGCTTCGCCAGCCGGGATCCCGATACCCGAGTCGGTTACCGTAATCTCTATCGCCCCCTCGGCGCTATTGAGACGTTCGTCAGAGATTTTGATTTCCACCTTGCCTCCTTCGGGTGTGTATTTAATGGCGTTATCAACCAGATTTTCGAGCACCATCCGGATTTTGTCGGCATCTAATTCAATCTGCGGGACAGTCGTTTGGGGTCGAAGAAAAAGAAAATTAATTTTTTTGATCGTGGCCTGATTAGTAAATTCAAAAATAATATTGGAGACCAAATTAATCAAATCGGTTGGACGAAAAGTATAATCAGCTCGATCGGTATCAATCGAATCAACTTTAAGCAAATCGTTAACGATCGAGATTACCCGTTCGGTGCTAGTTAGGCCTTGGAATAGAAACTTTTTTTGCTCCTCATTTACTGTTCCCAATTGACCTTTAGCAGCCATGTCTAGTGTCCACTTAACGGCGGCCAGCGGAGTGCGTAATTGATGAGTGGTCACCGAGACAAATTTTGACTTGGCCTCCTCCAAGGTTTGGAGTTTTTTGTTGGCCAAGGTTAAACCAAGCTCTTTAGAATAAAGTTCGCGATTTTTTGCGGCAAGTTCGTTATTAACTTTTTGTAATTCTTGAATCTGTTGAGTTTTGAGATTGGCCTCATTAATTAAAATCTGCAAACGACTTTCGCGACTTTGCCAAAAACGGCCAAGGTAAAAAACAGCGACAAAAAACAATAGCAACAATACCCAAAAGCCCGGGTAATTAATAAAAGAAAAATCTAGGTAGGCGTCTAACACCCATTCATTATACCAATCGTCCGCGCAATTTTCTATGGTAAGAGAGTGCAAAACGATGGGCCTCGGCATTGGCCTCAATTATCGCCTGACGATAATCCCGAATAATGGCCGAACTTTCTAATTGTCGAGGCAAGCCAATTAATCTTGAAGCCTTATGCTTATCATCTTTAGCCACCCCAATTACAACACATGCCCCCAAATCCCAAGGGTAATCCTTGGACAAATTTTGGACGACGTTGAGTTGGATTTGGTTGCCATCAACCACAATAATATCGGGCATTGGCCACTCAGGGTGATTAAAACGTCGCTCGAGAATTTCGCGCAGATTTTCGGGATCATTGATTCCCACTTCTGCGTTATTTCTGCGTTTCGTCTGCGTCCGTCCGCGTAATTTAAATTTCTTGTATTCACTTCTCTGCATTTCACCATCTTGCCACACCGTCATTGCCCCAGTCGTGTTTTTACCCGATAAGTGGGCAATGTCGTAGGCTTCAATTCTAATTTGAGCCCGAGGTGAGTCCTTAAGTGAGCCCAAGGTCTCTCCTCGGGCACCTTTTGCCTTCAACAACGACACATCCCGAATATGATTTAACGCAAAAATTTGATCGCGAATTTTTCCCGCTTTTTCAAATTCTTTTTTCTTGGCCAAAACCTTCATCCCGCGTTCAAGATTTTTTATCACTTCTTTTTTCTTCCCCTCAAAAAATAATTTAATATTCCGCACAATCTTGCGATAATCAGTTTTTGAAATCTCACCAGTACAAACTCCCGGACAAAGGCCAATTTGTTTGTTAAAACAAGGCTTGCCAGAATTTGGCAGACATTTATCTCTATACGGAAAAATTTTGCGGATAATCTTCAACGCCTCTTTCATCTCTGCCCCATAGGGAAATGGCCCAAATTGGTCTTTTATCCCCAGTTTTGTATGGTCTATCGAAGTCGAACTTCGATAATTTTTACTCTCTAATTCCCGGCCACGGATTGGGAGAATGCGCGGAAAGTCTTCGTCAGTGATAATCACATACCAATAACTCTTATCATCCTTCTCGCGAGTGTTATAAGGTGGTTGATGTTTCTTAATTAATTCGGTCTCCAACAACAAGGCCTCCAAAACTGAATCCGTTTCCTGCCACTCAATTTTATTTGCTAAAGCAAGCATTTGGGTAATTTTAGGACCCCGAGTCTCCCCTAAATCTCCAACAAAATAACTCTTCACTCGATCTTTAAGCGAAGTTGCTTTGCCTATGTATAAGATATCTCGCCCACGTTTAAAAAAATACACCCCAGGCGAGTCGGGCAAATTATGGCATTTTAAGTCTTGACTAAGCATGGTTTATATAATATAACAAATACGGAGAAGTACAAATTTTTTGTAGTAATAACCGGAAAGGAAGGAAGCACTATGCCAAAGGGAGAGTACGTCAGAACGAGGCCCCCGGCGGGGAGAAAGCAATTCGGACGATTTAGCCTCCGGCCCAAGGGGGTGACCCGGGAAGATAAAAGAATTGAAGATGCCTTGGCCTCAATGCCGAGTAGCGTTCCCAAGCACCGGAATCCCAGTTTTAGGGCCTCCAAGCCCAAATTAAAATAGAGCCTACCGGCACCCCCTCTTGTGAGAGGGGCCAACCACGCAGAGATCTGACTTCAGCTCCGCGTGGTTTATTTTTTTCTTAACGCTCTCTTTAAATATTTGGCGGTATAAGAACCAAGCCTCTCTGCCGACGGAGCCGGCGCATAAGCCACTTCTTCGGGTGTACCCTTAGCCACTAAATTGCCCCCACCCAAGCCCCCTTCAGGACCAAGATCAATTACATAATCAGCGCATTTAATTACCTCCATATTGTGTTCAATCACCACCACCGTATTCCCCTTCTCGACTAATTTTTGCAAAATGTCGTTTAAGTTTTTAACATCTTCATAATGCAAACCAATCGTCGGTTCATCAAGAATATAGATGGTACGCTCAGTGTAGGGACGATAAAGTTCAGACGAAATTTTAACGCGTTGGGCCTCACCACCAGAAAGATCGGTGGCTGATTGTCCCAACTCTAAATACCCGAGCCCAACTTCATTAAGCGTTTTTAATCTGTCATGAATTGCTGGGATATCGTTAAAAAATTCTAATGCTTCCTCCACTGTCATATGCAAGATCTGGCTAATATTTTTCTTTTTGTATTGTACTTCGAGCGTATCTTTTTCATAACGTGTGCCCATACACACATCGCAAGGCACATAAATGGTTGGTAAAAAGTGCATCTCCACCGCTACTTCGCCATTACCCTGACAAGCCTCACAGCGTCCTCCTTGCACATTGAAGGAGAAGCGCGACGCCTTCCACCCCCTTGCTCGCGCGAGCGCCGTTTCGGCCAATAATTCGCGAATAAAGGTAAAGGCACCGGTATAAGTGGCCGGATTTGAGCGTGGAGTGCGACCAATGGGCGATTGATCGATCATCACCACCCGACTTAGATATTCGGAACCAGAAAATTCCCTACAATTAAATAATTCATTAGTGCGATAACGACGCTCTAGTCGAGCCTGCAAGTTTTTATGCAGGATTTCGTAAACCAACGACGATTTGCCTGAACCAGAGACACCGGTAATCGCCACTAATTTGCCGAGGGGGATATCAACATTTATGTTTTTGATATTAAAGACATTACCGCCGCGAATTTTGATGGTGCCCTTATCCTTGCTGCGTCGTTTTTCGGGCACCGGGATTTCGATATCGCCTCTTAAATAATCAACGGTAAGAGAATTATAATCATTCTTTTTAGAAGTTAAGAGTCTATCAGTTTCGCCCGCTACCACAATATGACCACCATGCACACCAGCACCCGGACCAATGTCGACAAGGTAATCAGACGCAAAAATCGTGTCTTCGTCATGCTCCACCACCACAATTGAGTTACCTAGATCGCGAAGTTCGAGCAGGGTCTTAATTAATTTATCATTATCGCGCGCATGGAGGCCAATTGTTGGCTCATCAAGCACGTAAAGAGTACCAACGAGGCGTGAGCCAAGTTGTGAGGCCAAGCGAATACGTTGGGCTTCGCCACCCGACAAAGTGTCGGCTCGACGGCTAAGTTCAATATAATCAAGGCCAACATCGTTTAAGAACTTCAGCCGTGCCCCAATTTCTTTAAACAAGACTTCAGAAATGGCTTTTTCTTTGGGGGTTAACTTAATTGTATCGAAAAGTTTTTTGGCCTCGCCGATCGAGAGATTAACTGTCTCAACGATATTAAGGCCCGCTTGGCCTGAGCCTGTCGAATGGCCAATTCTCACCTGCAAAGCCTCTGGTCGCAGACGCGCACCATTACAAACTTCGCAAAGCTCATTGCCCCACATATGTTTAGTGCCTAAGCCGTGACACTCTGGGCAAGCACCATAAGGCGAATTAAAAGAGAAGAGTCGTGGCTCGATTTCAGGGAAGGAGAAGCCGTCGTTGGGGCAGGCAAATTTTGACGATAAAAGGAAAGTATTCTCTTGCCCTGAGTTTGTCGAAGGGCCGGCCAAAACAATCTTGACCAAGCCCTCCGATTCTTTAAGCGCCCGCTCAACCCCCTCGGTTAGGCGTTCGTTGGCCGAGTCGGACTTAGCTGAAGCAACAATTGTCGCCAAAGACGATCCTTGCTTGCCCGTCGAAGCCTTGGCAGAGTCGGGAGAAATTTTTAAAGGGGAGTCCTTGGCGACCTTTTGATTGAAATCAGCTAAGTTTATCTCATCAATCACCACATCAATATCATGCTTTTTGGTTTTGGTTAGGATAATCCTTTCACGTAATTTGTATTTTTTGCCATCAATCAAAACTTCGGAGTAACCCTTATCGATCAAATCATAAAGCAATTGATAGTACTCGCCCTTTCGACCCCGAACCACTGGGGCAAGAAGGGTTACGTTGGCAACGGCGCGAGATCCCATTTCGCTACGCGAAAAACGATCTCTCTCCGTCGCCCCCATTTTTTCTTTAATAAAATTCACAATCTCTTCATGCGATAATTTCTCAATCCGCTCGCCACAAATCGGACAATGGGGTTGGCCAATGCGAGCATAAAGCACCCGCAAATAATCGTAAATTTCGGTAATCGTGGCCACGGTCGAGCGCGGATTGTGCGAACGAGATTTTTGATCAATCGAAATAGCTGGCGAGAGACCCGAGATCTCGTCAACATCTGGCTTAGGTAATTGTTTTAAAAATTGTCGAGCATAAGCCGACAGTGACTCCACATAACGACGTTGGCCTTCAGCAAAAATGGTATCGAAAGCAAGCGAAGATTTGCCTGAACCCGAGAGACCAGTAAAAACCACCAGCTTATTGCGCGGTATCTCCAAATTAATATTTTTAAGGTTGTGCGTTCGCGCCCCCTTAATTTTTATTTTATGTTCCTCCATACAGTTCAACAGCCCTCTGGTTTGCCCATAGGGTAGTGATGCGATTATAACATATTTGTCTATAAACAGAAAGGTCCACCGCGGTGAACCTGTTCTGGCCACCTTGGAGGACCCCATTACTTACCGGTCGATGCGCACCAATAGCTTATTTCCTTCTGCCTGAACAATATTTATCCGCGAGGAGAAAGATTCCCTGGCGACGGCAACTCCAAAAACCTGAGAATAAGCACCAGCGACAGCATTAAATAAGGATTGCTCAAATTCGACAGTCCGTATCCTACCTGATCCTGCGCCCTCTATCTCAACCAAGCACCCTTTACCTATCCTAGTATTGACCAGATCAACGTCCTCCGTCCCGGGCAAGCGTACCAATTTAATTTCAAACATATTGCATCTCCTTTCAATCTACTAAAAGAATTGCACATTGGGCGTCACCAGTCAAACTTATTTCACAAATCCGCCGGTTTAGAGACTCTAGGGCTTGGTAGCGATTTTCTAATTTGATATTAAAATCACTATTTTTAATAAGCTCCTCACGGTTATCGGCAATAAGGACCGTGTTGTTTTTGTCGACAATTTTTTGAAATACTTTATTTAAGGTTGGCAGATCACTTAGGTGCAGACCCCGTGAAGGGGTGTCTAATATATAAACGCAGCGATCCCCTAATTTTTTTGATAAAATTTTGGCTAAGCGAACACGTTGAGCCTCCCCGCCAGATAGGGTTCCCGACTTTTGCCCTAAGGTCAAATAGCCCAGGCCAACCTCCTTGAGAAAACCCAATTTCCGAGTAATGATAGAATTGTCTTTAAAAATAACCAGAGCCTCATCAATCGTTTTTTTCTCTAACTCTCTGTGCGATATATTTTTTGGTTTTAATTTCTGAATTTTTGACCAAACACCAAGATAGGTGGCCGGCAAACTCGTCTTTATTTTATTGAGTGGGGTTTGGTCAACAAAATAACTTCGGCGGACAAAAGTTTTTCCTTCAATGGGGCCATAATGGCCGCCAGCTTCTTTTCTTAAGCGCCAAGCATTTTTACCCTTAAAGAGAGTTTGGTAAACAAGCTCTAAAATTGTTGTCTTGCCTGTGCCAACCTGACCAGAGAGACAAACAACTTGTCCCAATGGCAGAGCCAGGTCAAAATTTGTTAAGTTATTTTTGTTAATGCTTTTAATTTTTAATAATTTACCCTTCATTTGGAGGGCTTTCAAATTAGGAGTTCTTTTATGGTCAACGATCTCAGCCTTATTTGAAAAAACATATTCTGAAGTTGGAGTCTTACTCTTTTTATACTCACTGATTGAGCCTTGAAAAACGACTTTGCCGCCATCAGAGCCCGAGC
>JBAZNO010000002.1:0-19547 GCA_041649195.1 Minisyncoccota bacterium
AACCAAGAAAACGCTTCCAGGCCTCGATAAATCTAAACCAAAGATCACTTAACCAATTAGTGATGGGTGACAGCCAATTAGAAACAGTGTCTCCGGTAGAAGCAACGGCGGCCGTTTGATTTATGCGATCGAGCACCGGGCCAGAATTTTGACTAAATGACTTTAATTCTTGAGTGGGAAAAAAATTACTTGGTAAGGACATTTGCGAGCCAACACTAATTCCGCTCACCAACAAAAGTGCGAGCAATAATCCGGAAGCCAACCAGACAACCCCTTTCATCTCTTTAATTATACAACTTAGAGGACTAAAATAAAAGGTTTTAGCGGGTTGTGGATATCTCTTAAAATCGATATACTGCCCTTTAATAAACGGCCATGAAAATTGTCAGTGTTATCCCCATCAATAAGGGTGTTTGGCGAGAAAATCTGTCTTATTTTACCGCTCAAGAAATCTCGCTCGGTTCGCTCGTCTCGATTCCCCTCAAAAACAAGACGATTGATGGATTAGTGATCGCCACCAAAGACGTTCGCGATCTTAAAACTCAGATAAAGAAGACGGGCTTCGGCTGGAAAAAGGTGGATCGAGTAAAGAAAGACAGTTACTTTTCGCCCGAATTCATTAAGGCGGCAAATTTAACCGCCGAGTATTATGCCGTCTTCCCGGGACAAGTGATTAAATCTTTAGTCCCACAGATCGTTCTTGATAAATTACCGGAAGCTAAAATACAAAAGTGGCAAGACCCGCGTGAAAAAATTATTACCGAGATTATGGCGGTGCAAGAACCCGATGATGAACGCCTATCTTTTTATAAAAGCTCAATTCGTGAAAGTTTTGCCAAAAAACAATCTGTTTTTCTATGCTTACCCACACTCCCCGATATTGAAAGGGTTTCCTCCTTAATTTCAAAAGGGATCGAGCAATACGTCATCGTTCTTCATGGCGGATTGGCCAAAAATCAATTATTAAATTTGTGGAAAAAAGTTTTAACGACGGCTCATCCGATTTTGATTATTGCCACTCCCCTATTTTTATCTATCCCCCGGGCCGACATTACCACCCTAATTATCGAGAAGGAAAATTCTTCCGCTTATAAAAACTTGGCACGTCCTTATGTTGATTGGCGCTTTTTTGCTGAAAGATTGGCCGAGCAAAAAAAGATTCGCCTGATCTTGGGCGACATTGCTTTGCGGAGCGAAACTATTTATCGTCTCGGTCGAGAAGAAATTATCCCAGCCACAACCATTAAATATCGTGTTTATTCAGAAATTAAACAATTGCTTTGGCCCCTAATTAAAAAAGACAAAAAAGACGATTGGGGAATCGAAAACTCTTTGGGCGAACGCCTCCTCGCCCAGATCGAAAATGCTAGTGACAATAATGAGCACTTCTTTATTTTAGCTGGCCAACGAGGGATCACCCCAATCACCATTTGTAATGATTGTGGGTTAGTAATGGCTTGTGACCTTTGCCACTCGACCCTCGCGATTCATCAAAGAAATCTAAATTCTTCAAACATTAGCTCCGAACACCTCTTTTTGTGCCACAAATGTGGCCAGATTGTTGAGATCGAAGACAATTGTCCCAATTGCCACGGCCAACGCTTCGCTCTCCTGGGTTTGGGCACAGAAAAAATTGAAGAGGAAATAAAAAACCATTTACCAACACTTAAAGTTTTTCGTCTTGATAGCGGTAGCGCCAAGACCGCCAGCAAGGCCCGAGAAATTGTCGCTGATTTTTACTCTTCTCCCGGGTCAATCTTAATTGGTACCGAAATGGCCTTAAATTATTTGGGAGAGAAAGTTGAAAACGCGGCCCTCGTTGGTTTGGATCACCTTTTTACCAAACCTGATTATCGTTTGGGTGAAAAATTATTTAGCGAATTGCTTAGGCTCCGGCTCTTGATTAGCAAACGCTTGTTCATCCAAACCCGCAACCCGGACGAAAAAATTTGGCAATATGTGCTCTCGGGCAATCTGCTTGATTTTTATCGTGACGAAATTGAGGAGCGAAGAGAGCTGGGGTATCCGCCGTTTAAAGTTTTAATCAAAATTTCGCGGGAGGGTAAAAAAGATGAAATTAAAAAAGACATGACCCAGCTCGAAAAATCGCTCGCCGAGTGGCAACCAATTAGCTACCCATCATTAATTAAAAATCAAAAAGGTTTGCCGATTTCAAATATTTTAATCAAACTCCCCGCCGCCGCCTGGCCCAATAAAAAACTCCTCACCTTGCTCAAATCCCTCCCCCCCACTTTTATTATTCGCGTGGATCCTGAAAGCGTTTTATAACAACAAAACCCGCCCTCACAGAGACAGCGGGTCTGTCGTCCCATGATAGGCGGGCGTCACGGTTGTTTCGGCGTGAATTCTTTAATTCGTGCACTCAGGGCCTCTATCTCCCTAATAGCCACTGACATTACCTCTTGCATCCCGTTGATGTCCTGCGCCGTGGCCCTTTGAAGAACTCTGCGCAAGACGGCATTGGGTTGCTCCCTCAACAGGGAAGTCTTAGAGGCCAGTATTCGAAAATTTGTCTTGAATTGTTCGAAGGCCTCACCAATGTGCGGTTCCCGTGGCTGTTGATCGGCATCGACCGTTCCCTCTAGAGAAAGAAGACGGTTCACTTCACGCTTGACCACCTCAAGACTCAGTCTCTTTTGCAAGACGAGATTGGCCAGACCCCATTGTTTATGCAACCGAAGTCTAGATATTTGTACCGCCGTCAGAAAGGTCAGACGATCTTTCTTGGGACGTTCCGCGTCAAGCATCTTCAACACCTCGGGATCCAGATTTTTCAGACTCAGGAAGTTAGCTACCCTGCTGGGACTACAGCCAAGATTAGAGGCAATCTCGACGTTTTTCTTTCCCCTGAGATTGAGCTTCACCACGGCACGAAAGACATCTAGAACAACGTGTTCCTCGTCTAGATGGTTTGCTCGCAACTGTGCCATAAGCCTCTCCGAGTCATCCTCGATCGCTGTTGCCACAAGCGCCAGAAAAGGGAGACTCCCCTTCCGGCATGACCGCCACCGACGTTCGCCATCGAGAAGTTTCCCGATGATCTCTTGGCCGCCAGACGAAGCCTTCAGCGGATAAATTATAGCGATCTCTTGCTGGCCTTCGATCTTCATGTTTTCGGCCAGGATTGCCAGCTCGCTGGGATCAAAATGTTTTCTCGGCTGATCTTCGTCTCGAATTAAAAGCTCCGGATGAACATAGACAACCGAGCCGAGATAGTTCGCCAGATCAACCCGATGCCGTGGCCCAATATAGCGAAGCATCGGATAACGGATTTTACCGCTGAACTCAGGCAAATCTCGCCGAACTTCTTCCATACAAGCACCAATCAACTCCACAGCAAGGGCTTGACTGCCCCCTTCCTGTTCATTCATTGTCGTCATACGTCATCCCCTCCTTTCGGGTGTTTTTGAAATTCAAACCTTTATGTAAATGGAAAAGAGCCAGAAATTAAGCTCTGACTATAACCTTAGGCCAGAAAGTAAGACCTGTCAACCAAAGATGAGATATTTAAGAACCATTGCAATATTGAGCAAATATTGTAACCTGACAAAGGAAGTTTGGTTAACAACGGAATACTAACTAGGGAATCAGGCAGGTCTTGTCTGGGAAGGAGACATTATGAAAAATAAGATCGCAGCAAAATTGTCTGATTCTCAGTATCAGGCAAATGTCGATGCGGTTTGGGCAATCTTGCTCAAAGAACCACTGGTATTAGAAGTTTTGGCAAAGAAAGTGCGAAAAAAGAAATCTGGCTATAATTGCCGCGGACATGGAGCAGTAGAATTAAAGACAGAGCTAAGAATCATGCTCTATCAAAATCCCGAGAGATTTATGGCCGAAGAGTTTGGACAACTTACTTTATGGAAGGCTAACCCAGCTTTCAAACAGGCGGTCCCTCAGCCCCAAAAGCTCGTCAAGAACTTTGGCTACGCTAGCGACAGAAATGCTCTGGTTCGCCAAGTCCTCGAGAAATTTGATTTTGAGGTCAGTTACACCAAGCTCTGGCAAGAAGTTCTGGCCGAGGCGAAGAGGCAGGATTTTGACCCCCACCTGCTTAGCGAAGATTTTGTCAGAAAAGGAATTAGCATTTATTTAGCTATTCTTGTCGGCAGAGGAGCAATTCGTCTGATTGAAATGGGAGAGAAAATTGTACCAAAAGACCTTTCTCTCCTTGATCGGAGCTCCATCTCTCCTCCCAAAGTGCGAGAGGAAGAGGAGCCAGACTTCAACGACCCAGCCGTTATTGAAGCCGAGTTGAAAAGAGAGCAAGCGGAAAGAGAGGCAAGGGGTCTCCCCGTAGAAGAGGAAGGGGCTCTTGACGACGAAGAGGAAATTCTGGCAGAGGAAGCGGATGATGAGTTGCCCGAGGCAATAAGGAGACGGTTGAACGAATTGACTGAGAAGATCGACCTATCTCAAATTCCTGCGTGAGTGTCATGTGCCCGTTTTAGGGGTCGCGTCTATCGCGGCCCCTTGTTTTGACATCAAAAATAAATTGAACCCAAGGTCTAGCGGGTTTGTGATTTTTGTTATATATTACTGTTATGGTTAAGATTGTGCAAAAAGAAAATGAGGTATTACATCAGCCGGCGGGAGAAGTGCCCAAGGCCCTTTTTGGCAGTGCCAAATTAAAAAAGATCATCGCCGACATGAGCACTGCCTTGGCCAGAGAAGATGATGGTGTCGCGCTCGCGGCGCCCCAAATTGCCTTACCGCTTAAAATCTTTGTTGTCTCCGGTAAAATTTTTACGAAAGAAAATGATTTGGCCGAAGGCAAGGCTAAACCAGATCTAGTTTTTATTAATCCCGAACTCACCAATTTATCTAAAACTAAACAAGCAATGGAGGAGGGTTGTTTATCAGTTCGTTGGTTATATGGCGAAGTTAAACGTTCAACCAAGGCCACGGTGACCGCTTACGATATTAATGGTAAAAAATTCACTCGCTCGGGCTCGGGTCTCCTCGCTCAAATCTTTCAACATGAAATGGACCATTTAAGCGGTGTCCTTTTTACCGACAAAACTAAAGAGGTTAAAGAATATACACCCCCACACCAACCTTAGCGTCACTTTGTGTTTTACCGTAAAAAGATATTCATTACAGTTTGAATACTTAAATAAATAATAAAAGCTAAAAGAGTTACCTAATGACAAAGTAAAACAACGCCAGGGTTGGTGTGGGGGTAAACCGGAACCAAAAAAATAAAATTATAAAAGAAACCGCCCGCGGATTGAAAATCCGCGGGCGAGAAGGCAAGAACAAGGGATTAGGCCGGAGCACTGTCTTCCGGAACAATGACCTCCGAAGGAGGATCCGGCAGGGATTCGATCGGCTGGGTGAAGTCGAATGGCAAATCGAGATTGAAAGCCGTGGCCATCGCGACTATCAAAGGGGGAATGTCATGGCCTTCTCTGCGCCCCAAAATATCTCGGACCTTCTCGGCGACTTGAGCAGAACCACCGTTCTTTCCCAGAGCAAGAGCCTCGGCTGTTTGAGCAATCAGTCCGAGCAGGTTCTCTGTCTCGTTTCGTTTTTGTAAGTACGCGTTACGTACCCACACTTCAGTAGCGAGATATAACTCGTTTTCGTTAACGAGAGCAATTAGCTCTCGCGCACACTCCTCAAATTTTGTCTCAATAAAAGACTTGAGAGACTGGCCATTGTTCCAGGCGGAAGCATCTTGGCTTACCGCGCTTCGGATTTCCAAACCCAGATCGCAGCCGTTAGCCCCGACATCCGCCCAACGGAAGATATCTCTCAGCCGGTTGAGATGGTTAAATCTCCCTTTTCCTTTTCTGATGATTTCAATAAGGGCTTCGACCTCCATGATAATCATCTGATTTCGCAAAAAGTCTGTGTCCAGGTTGCGGACCCTCACAGGAAAAGGCAGATCACGAAAGTTTTTTTCATATTCCTGCCAAAGAGGCCAGAAGGTTCCGGACAATGATTCTTTGCAACCATCAATCTTCCCCCTGATCACCTCAAGATTTTTCTCCCGGCGAAGGTTCGCCACATAATTCAACAACAAGACAGCCCCTGCCCCAAGGATAAACGAAATCGTTATCACCAGAACAAAAGCCAATAAAACCGTTTCATTCTCACTCATCGGATTTCTCCTTCTTTTCAAATTCCAACACTTTTCTAGGCATCACATACCTAGTTTTTTTCTAGTTAACTTCTATCATGGTTATTAAGAAATGTCAATTAAAAAATTAGGAGCAAAAACACCCGCGGATTCTTAATCCGCGGGTGCGACGACGACAAAAAAATTACGACTGAACGGCTTGGCGAGGGACTCGGGGTGGGCGTCCCTCTTCAACAATCTCGACGACTCCCGTTAGGTCCGGACCGCCCTCTTTGATCTTAACCAAAGCGCTGGCCAAGACATTGAAAAAAAGTTCGGCCCGCTGATAAGAGTAGCCAGGGAGATTCCGGTTAAAAGAAATCGACCAGCTATCTTCCGAGGCAAAATTTCGGGAGATCGACAAAGTTATTTCCTTGCTACAGGTGGTGTAGCTGAAACCTCCGTGGTCGAATCGAAAGTCGGGAATATTTTCCAACCACCCACGGAAAAGAAAATCTTCCGGTTTGGGCAAAAGATAATATTCCTGCCAAAGAGAAAGAATCACTTCTCCCGGATTACCCCCTTTGACATCACGCTGACTCCACGCCCGGATCATGTTCCGAAAGACGTAGGTTACGATTTCCAAGGGAAGAAGGATCCCAAAATACGCGACCCCGACCTTGTTCTTTATCTGGGGCCATCCTCCTTCAGGGTTGCCGATTTCGAGACGGGTCTCGACGGCTGGCCCGGCCCATTCTTCTACCGCTTTGACAAAAAGTTCATAATCGAGAATCTTAACGATAGCCATGTTACGGCTCCTTTTTTTGCCGTCTCCCAATTGAGACGAGCTTGTTGATAGCCAATTTTTAGCCACCGGCAAGCGCGTCCCATTGGTTTTTACAAAGTTCAATTACCCCTAGAGTATAGCATATCGCTATATCTATGTCAAGTATTAAAATCAAGCCATTTTTGGTAGAATTTAAAACATGACTTCGGTTAATTTTGTTTTCTTTGGAACGGATGAGTTTAGCGTCAAAGTTTTAGACACGCTAAAAGAAAAAGGGTTAATCCCCTCTTTGATTATTACGGGGCCTGATAAACCAAAGGGGCGAAAAAGACTGCTGACTCCGCCGCTCTCGAAAGTTTGGGGAGAGGAAAATAAAATTCCGGTTGTTCAGCCCACAAGTTTAAAGGATTTGGGAGCCGAACTCCCAAACCTGGAAGAATTTGGGAGTTCGGCTCCCAAATTCGACTTCTTCCTAGTAGCCTCTTATGGCAAAATTATTCCGCAGGAGATTTTGGATATCCCCACTCACGGCACTTTAAATATTCACCCCTCACTTTTGCCTAAATATCGCGGACCATCCCCGCTCGAGACCGCCATTTTAAACGGCGATAGCGAGACCGGCGTGGCAATTATGAAGCTTGATGCCGAGATGGATCATGGACCATTGCTCGCCTCTGAACCCTTCGACTTGCGCTCAGGACAAGGTATTCCCTTGTATAATTTCGAACAATTGCGCGATAAGCTAGCCGTTTTGGGCGCCGAACTTTTGGTCGAAATTTTGCCCGATTATTTAGCCGGCAAGATCGAACCCCAAGAACAAGATCATACCCAAGCCACTTACACTAAAAAATTTACTAAAGAGGACGGCCTCCTTGGTTTACAAGATGAGCCCCTCGCTAATTACCGCAAAATTTTAGCTCTTAATCCTTGGCCCGGGACTTATCTCAACCACAATGGTCCGGCCGGCAAAATTAGAGTAATAATTAAACAAGCTCACCTCGATGAAAGCGGCCTTGTTTATGATCGCGTAATCCCCGCCGGAAGAAAAGAAATGTCTTGGGAAGATTTTTTAAGAGGTTTAAAAAACTAAATTAATCGGCCTCCCGAACAAAAATACCCTTGAAGGCGCGCGCGCCACGACGAAAGAGGGATTTTTTCTTTTTTTCGAAAGTGCGAATTTCTTCGGCCATCCCGTCCTTTACTTTATCAATCGCCGCATAAAGATCCGCCTCTTCAGCCACATGGCGTAAGGTCTTGCCCGGACAGGTTAAATTAATTTCCGCAAAAAACCAATTACCACTTTTGTGATGATTGGTCTCTTTGCCAATTTCGACGCTAGCTAAAACATCACCACAATTAACGAGCAACTTATCGAGCATCGCAATCTTATCGTTAACATAATCAGAGAGAGCTGGAGTTAACTCGATCCCGGTCGCTTTTAGATTAATTCTCATGTTAATTTTTACTTGTCTCGAGTATTAATCGAGAGATTAAATTAATAATGAGGACCTATTACCTTTAGTATAGCATACGAGACCAATTAGCTAATCGGTTCTTTTTTAAACAACCAGACGAAGGACAATCGCCAACAAGAGGGCTAAAATTTTAAGCCGCCAATGACGCACCAAAAAAACTCGCCAAAAATGATTAAATTCAGGCTCTTGGGCCGAGCTAAGAAAGCGACTGATCCGCTCTTCTAAAAGATGGAGATTATCAATTTTTTCGAGTTGACCATGTTCGGCCACCGAGATTTCGCCCCGCTCTTCAGACACGACAATCGCCAAGGCATCAGACTTTTCGGTTACCCCGACAGCCGCCCGATGACGCGTGCCAGTTTTGTTAAGACCCTCATAATTCTCGGCTAGCGGTAAATGCACGCCAAAACGCTTAAGTCGATTATTATCAATAATGACCGCTCCGTCATGGCCGGGACTCGTGACGTCAAAAATCGAGAGGAGGAGCGGACCAGAGACTCGGCCGTCTAAAGCAAAGCCACCTTCAATAATCCCTTCGAGCGGGAGTTCGCCGGGCAAGACCAAGAGGGCGCCAATATTTTTGCTGGCCATCTCTTGCACTGCCTTCATAATAACGAAAGAAACGTCTTTAGAGAGAATCGGCCCACGCGGCGAAGTCAGGCGTCGGGTTGAAATAAAAATCCAATCAAAAAATTGCCGCAATTCGCGCTGAAAAACCACCACAAAAACAAAGAGAATAAGTGGCCCAAGGATTTGTAAAAGTTGCAAAGCCAGAGTTAATTGAAAAATTTGAACCAAAAAAATGAAGACGGCAAATGATCCGACGGCATAAGCCAAAACATAAGAGCGGGATTGCCGGATAAAAAAGATAATAAAATAAATCGCCGCCGCGACAAAGAGCAGGTCAAAAACTTCTTTAATAGAGATTAGGGGTAGAAAACTAAGCATAATAAGGCTTTATTAGACCATTATAATTGATTTGTCCCCCTTCAGCAAATAAGCTAAAATAGGGGGATGAAAATAATTAATTTAGACGCCAAAGAAATTCTCGATTCGCGCGGTAACCCAACCGTTAAAGTGGAATTAACTTTAGACGATAAGGCTTTTGGTGAAGCCATTGCCCCCTCGGGCGCCTCAACCGGCAAATACGAAGCCGTTGAATTGCGTGATGGCGACATTAGTAAATACGATGGTAAAGGTGTTTTAGGTGCGATTGCTAATATTAAAGGTGAGATCGCGCAAAAATTAATTGATCGCGATTTTGATCAAACCTCGCTCGACCAAGAATTAATCGCCCTAGATGGCACACCCAATAAAAGTCATTTGGGCGCTAACGCTATCCTCGGTGTGTCTCTCGCCTTCGCCCACGCCTCCGCCCAAAATCAAAATAAGGAATTGTTTGAAATTATTGCCAAGGGCGACTCGGTTGTGAGAAGTCGTATCTCGCGTAGCCAGATCCGACTTCGCACATCCGACCTCCCAGGACTTCCCACAACCCTCCCTACCCCCATGTTCAATATCCTAAATGGCGGTCGCCATGCCAATTTTTCACTCGATATCCAAGAATTTATGATCGTCCCCGTTGGCGTTTCAAGTTTTGCCGAAAGCCTCGCTTGGGGCAAAACCATCTGGCAAAAACTTAAAGAAATTCTCGAAGCTAAGTCGCTTAGTACCGAGCTCGGTGACGAAGGCGGTTTTGCTCCCCAACTTGCGAGTAATACCGAGGCCCTTGATTTAATTATTGAATCGATCAAGCAAGCCGGATTCGTTCCCGGCAAAGATGTGGCGCTCGCTCTCGATATCGCGGCCAGTGAACTTTTTAATAATGGCAAATATGAATTCAAAAAAGATTTATCTCCCGACCGCGCTGGCAAAAGGAGCCTAACCAGCGCCGAATTGATAACTTGGTACGAAGAATTGGTAAATAAATACCCAATCATCTCAATCGAAGATGGTTTAGCTGAAGATGATTGGGTGGGCTGGCAAGAATTAACCACCCGCTTGGGCGACAAAATAAATTTGGTTGGCGACGATTTATTTGTCACCAATCTCGCCCGACTGCAAGAAGGGATCAATAAAAAAGTGGCCAACGCCATTATCATCAAGCCCAATCAAATCGGCACTTTAACCGAAACACTCCAAGTTATTAAATTAGCACAAGAAGCTGGTTACAAAATAATTGTCTCGCACCGCTCGGGCGAAACGCTCGACTCAACAATTGCAGACTTGGCAGTTGGAGTTGGTGCTGATTTCATCAAATCTGGCGCCCCTTCCCGCCCCGAACGCCTCGCCAAATACGACCGCCTCGTCACCATCGAACAAAAATTAAAGAAATAGTGGTTATTTCAACTCTTTATTTAAAACCTTAAGATTTTGGTCAAGGTCATAAACGGTCATGCCACCAAAAGGAATTTCGTAATTGATGATCTCTTCGTCGGGAATATTTTCGATATATTTAGCGAGCGCTCGTAAACTATTATGGCTCCCCACCACCAAAACATTTTTGCCGGCTTTTAATTCGGGCTCGATAAGGTTTTGATAAAAAGGCACCGCTCGTTCATAAACATCTTTTAAACTCTCCCCTTCGGGCGGAGCCACGTCCCAAGCCCGACGCCACTCGTAAGTTCGAGCTTCGCCAAATTCTTTTTTAATCTCGCCCTTATTCATCCCCTCGAGCAACCCGTAACTGCGTTCGTCGAGGGCTTTATCAAAAGTGATTGGTAAATTTTCGAGGCCGAGATTTTTTAAGATTAATTCAGCCGTATTTTTATTGCGCGACAAAGGTGAGGTAAAAACTTTTTCAATTTTTATTCCAGCCAATTTTTGCGCTTTCTCTGGCGCACTGGCTATCCCCTCGGCCGAGAGCGGGACATCCGTCCAGCCACTAAAAATATTCTCTTTGTTCCACTGTGATTGTAAATGTCTTAATAAAATAAGTTTGGCCATGATTTTATCTTACTAATAATTAATAAATTAAACAAATAAAAGTGAGGCAAAAACTAAGGCGATCACAATACGATAAAGACCAAAGGCGACAAAATCGTGTTTTTGGATATAAGCGAGAAAGGATTTGATCGCGAGCAAGGCGGTCAAAAAAGAAACAAAAAATCCAATTAACAAAAAGCCCCACTCGGGAGTCGAAAAATTAATCGAGCTCTTAATTAGGTCTAAACCAGTGGCCGCGGCCATGGTTGGCACCGCCAGTAAAAAAGAAAATTCAACAATGGTTTCTCTTTTAATCCCCAACGCTAGCCCCCCAACAATGGTCGCGGCCGAACGTGACACGCCCGGGATCATGGCGATTGATTGGCATAAACCCAAAATTACCGCTTGCCAATAGGGAATTTTTTCTAACTCATCCGGCTTGGAGGCCTCGCCTCTAAGCCGAGAGTTGTCGAGTTGAGGACGGCGCGCTTGCCAAAGCTCAAAAAAGATTAAAACAAAACCGCCAACAAAGAGCGCCGCCAAAACCACCACATTATTGCCCAATAAATAGGTCTTAATAATTTTATAAAAAACCAGACCCAAAATAGCCGTTGGCAAAAAGGCGATAATCACCCGTTTTAAAACTGGCCAATTGGTCAATAATTTGCGCCAATAAAGGGCCAAAACGGCCAAAATCGCCCCTAATTGAATAATCACTTCAAAGCTCTTAACGAAATCTGTTTGGCTAATCCCCAGTAGGCCCGAAACAAGGGTCAAGTGCCCAGTTGAGGAGATGGGCAAGAATTCGGTTACCCCCTCTACCCCCCCAAGGAGAATTGATGATATAATGTCCATGATTAATAGATAATATCATTTTAAATATGGCTCTACAAAGAATTAATCCAAAAATAAAAGAGAACACCGATAACGTGCAAAACGTGCACGACGCTATTTGGGGCGACTTTGCCAATTTGCGCGGAGATGTCTCTAAGATTTACGGCGATGTGACCATCCACCAAATTACCGGCAACCCCAGCAAAATTGGCGGCAATATTGCCGGGATCTTTGGTACAATTAGCGACATTCAAGGTGATGTCTCAAATATTCGAGGCAACGTTACCCACCTAACTGGCGATGTTTCTAATATCTCGGGCGATGTTTCGGGCCTTTATGGAGACACTTCTAAATTACGCGGAGATGTTACGAATATCCGGGGCGATGTCGGTAAAATTAGTGGCAATGTCAGCGACTTGATTGGCGACGTTTCAAGTATTCAGGGTGATGTAACCAATATTTCTGGCAATGTTACAAACCTTAAGGGTGACGTCTCTCGTCTGCGCGGGAACATAACAAATATCACCGGCGACGTCTCTGGCCTGGAGGGCGAGATTACTGGCCTCGAAGGAGACGCTACCGGTCTAATCGGCAAAGTAGAGAGCCTGCTTACAAAATAAAGAAAGTCCAATTGCCCAAAATAAGGGCCAGTAATAAAACCAGGGCCTGGAGAAGAGGTCCCCAGATCGTGTTTTTGATTTTTATCGGTGAACACATCAGGATATGAAAACGATGAAAAAAGACTAGGGGCCTTAACTTAAATTTCATAGCCAAAAATTGAAATCCATCGGGCAAAATACCACCAAAAGCCCCCCACAAAAGACTAGTGAGGGTAGTAATTTGACCGTGCCCGGTAAAAAAAGTGATGGCCAGAAAAAAACCCAAAAACAAATCAAAAAAAATTTTGATCCAATCACCGATCGCCTTTCGGCTAATGGGGATATCATCATTAAGCGGATTCTCGTTATCGAGACTTGAAGCCTTAAGATCATAATCCCAATGCGGGATACTATCAAGCAAAAAATGACTGGCAAAGCCAGCAACAAAAGCGGCCCCCGGAGTAAGATTAAAAGCCGAGGCAATGGCAGCACCAACGACAGCATGGGGGGTTAAAACCATATTGTTTTATTTAAGATTACCAATTAAATTCATTGAGTAATTCGTCCGAATAATAAAATTGGTAAGCCAAACTACCAAAACTATATTTTTGCCCACTAATTTCGATTTCGGCGCCACCAACTTGGGGATCAGCTTTGGGTACTGATTTGGTAAAACCCAAATTAAACAAGGTGGCCAAAATCTCTGGACGACCTTCTATATTATATCCCGCTTTTTGCCACTGCGCCATTAATTCTTTCAAATAAAGAGCGGGGTAGAGATAGGAATAATAATGATCATGGCTATCAGTTAAACGAGCAAAGCGTTCGGCCGACGGATCGTCGGTTGAAAAGTCAAGCAAAGCTTCTTTATCTTGGCCCAAATAAAAAGTAGAATTAGAATCACGTAAATTAGTTTCGATTTGTTTAGCCGTTTCTTCTTTTAAACCCATCACCCCCCACGAAAATTGACTCTGGACGCCAAGGATCTTAAGCGGTTCAAAAACTTGTTTATAAACCTCCCGCTCCGAATTATAGAGTCGCAATTGCTCGCCCACTAAGGCGCTAACGATTAAACGGCTATTGACCCCCGCCACCGCGGCCGCCCGATTAATGGGCTCTTTATCTTTAATAATCGCCTCACGCAAAACTTGCCACTCAGGCGTTAAGCGCCAGGCCGAAATTTCTTTGGTCGACTGATGGGTTTTATTATAATCAGTAATGATTTGGGCAATGTTTTGGTCATCATTATTTTTAACCTCTCGAAGTTTGTCAGTCACTTCCTTAAAATAGCGATCGTTTAAGTCGATGACCCCGGCCGTTTTTGTCCAACCCAAACGCAAAGCCAGCCAGCCCGCAACCAAAACAAAACCAATAACTGCAAAAAGGTAAATTACCATTCGGCCAATTTTAACCAACATATTTAGATAATTTTTCCGTTAACGATGGGGTAACCAAGGAGATGGATGACGGGCAAAGACCAGACTCGTAATTTAATTAAAATCCCGTCCGATAACCCAATCGCGGCCGACAAAACATTCGTTCGTTTAAAGCCGAGCTTGGCCGCCGGAGCTTTTTCTTGCTTAACGAGCGATTCCTCGGTACTACCAAAAAATTGAACAATGAAAACACGATCGCGGCCCTCAAATCTGCCACTGGCCATCCCGACACCGATGTCCGTAAAATTCTTATCCAAAATATTCTCACGGTGTTTAGGTGAGTTCATCCAAGCCTGGTTAACAGCACTTGAATCATAAAAATCAAGGGCAAGATTTTCTCCGGCGTGGACGTAGCGATAACCAACCTTGTCGAGCCAAGTCCAGGGGGTCTCACCATTTGGCCCTTCATGAGAGAAGTAGGAGCGCCGAGCCATATCTTCGGCCTTAAGCTGGGCTGCTTGAGCCAAAAGTTGATTGATTTGGAGAGGAGATTTTTGGTCACCGGTTCGATCAATATTTGCATAATCAACCACTAAGGCCGGCAAAACGGCGGCCAAAAAACGCTTACCCGGGCCCCAAACTTCGGGCACCACCAAGAGCGATTCGACCAAAAAAACGGCGACCAGAACAATAATTAAAAAACGAAAATTCATACTGACATTTTAACACAAACAGTAGGTAAGCTCAACCTAGAGTTTTTTAAGTGAGTAATTAGTGGCCAATTTAATAATCACAAAGAAAACAACCAGGCCGACGACTAGGCCAATTTCAGCATAATGAAGATATTGTTGAACGAGGAAAAAGGACAGTCCTGAAAAATAGCCCAGTCCGCCGATAATTGCCATCCAGGTAAAAATGGAGGGAAGATCGGCCTTCATAAAATCCCAATAACTTTTATCGATCATCCCCATTCGGACCAAAATCGGTTTATGCACGCCGTAAGTAAATTTAGAAATTAGGAGAGTTTGCAAGGGTCGATTATGAATATGTTTGTCAAAGGGGCTGGATATTTTATCCGACCAAAGATAGACAAATTTAGGCAGATATTTAATCCAGCGACCGACAAAAAAGAACAGGGTATCGCTGGCCACGATACTAAAGAAAACAACCAAGAGCATCAGCTCTAGGTTAAAAAATCCTTGGCTAACAAGAAAGGCTAAGGTAAACCAAGAAATATCTCCCTCAATTAACATCCCCAAGGCGCCTAAAACATACCCCAAAGAGGGCCAGACAATCAGGTAATAAAAAAGGAGGGATTCAACCATTGGTGATTATTTTTTGACCGGGGTCTTGTTTGTGGTTGTTGAAACAGGAGCTGTCGTCGAGGCCGGAGCAGTAGTTTGAGTAGGATTCATGGAGACCGGTCCGACATTAACAATTAGATCTCGGCTCGGACTATAAACAATGGCCCGGCGGGCTTTAACATAAACAATTAGTAAATCTCCTTTTTGGGCACCAGAGACAAAGGGTTGAGCCTTGGCCGCCTGGATCGGATCATCAATTCGGCCGATTTCGGGAGTCTCATTAGTTGGCAAGATAATGTGTTTGGCCAATTTTTCGATAACCGCTTTAGCGTCTGCGGCCGGTACTGGAGTCGAGCTTTTTGGTTGATACCAATAATAAACGCCCCCCGCAATAATAATAAGGGCGACAACGACGAGAACTAAAATATTCTTCTTCATAATGTAGCCATCTTACCAAATTGGTTACTTTTTGCCAAAGTGGATAATTAAAGTAAATTCCCCCTTGACAAAGTACTTGTCGGCTTTGATTTTGACCAAGAGCTTCTCGGCGGAGCCAACTAAATATTGCTCAAACTTTTTGGTCATCTCTTTACCCAGAAAAACCTTGGTCTCTGGGTATAATTCATTGATTAATTCGAGCGTTTTTTCAAGGCGATAAGTTGATTCAAAACCAACCAAATTAATTTCGAGTTCTTCGGCTTGTTTTAATAATTTTACAATCTTCCCGCGCGTCCGCGGCAAAAACTCCACAAACCAAAATGAGCCGGTAAAACCCGAAGCCGACATAGCGGTGGTAAGAGCTGAAGGGCCGGGGATGGGAGTAACACTAATCCCCTGTTCGTGACAAGCTGAAACCAGATAGGCGCCGGGATCCGATACGCCGGGCATGCCCGCTGAAGTAATTAAGGCAACTTCTTCCCCAGCCTCGAGTTTGATCAAAATTTTAGGCGTAATCTTTTTTTGATTACGTTCATCAAAATTGATAATTTCTTTTTGACCAATCTCAAAGTGCCTAAGCAATTTAATTGAGTCTGTCCATTTTTCTACTAAAATTACCGAGCTGTTTTTTAACACCTCAATCGCCCGAGGCGACATGTCGCCCAAATTACCAATTGGTGTGCCAATTAAAGATAGAGACATAATTAAAGCCTAGCACGGCTAGCCTATTTATTCGACCGTTACTGACTTGGCTAAGTTACGAGGCTTGTCAACGTCATAGCCCTTACCGGTACCAATATAATAAGCGAAGAGCTGAAGTGGAATAACCGCCAAGAGTGGCTCAAGCATTTCAATTACCGACGGGACATAAATTATATCGTCAGCCAACCCGGCAAGCTTATCGTTGCCGATTGTCGCCAAAGCCAAAATTTTGCCGTGACGAGCTTTAATTTCTTCAACATTAGAAACCATCTTTTCATAAACACTATCCGAAAGGCAAAGAGCAATTGTTGGGAATTTTTCGTCGATCATCGCGATGGGACCATGTTTCATTTCCCCGGCACCATAGCCCTCGGCATGAACATAAGAGATTTCTTTCAATTTTAAGGCTCCTTCAAAAGCAATCGGAAAGGTATATTTACGTCCCATAAAAAGAAAGTCGTCAAAACCCGCATACTTAGCGGCAATCGCTCTGATCTCCTCCCTCTTTTCTAAAATTGTTTTAATCTTTTCCGGTAAAGCAAGGATCTCTTTTGCTACCTTTTGAGCATCGTCGGCACTCCCCACGCCCCGTAACCGAGCAAGGTATAGGGTAAATAACGCAAAAAGTGTTACCTGTGAGATAAAGGCCTTAGTTGAAGCGACACCAATCTCTGGCCCAATTTGGTTATAAATAACGGCATCAGATTCACGAGCAATCGTTGAACCAACTGTGTTAACAAACGAGACAATCATGGCCCCCTGACGTTTAGCTTCACGAATCGCGGCCAGAGTATCGGCCGTTTCGCCAGACTGAGTGATTGACATCACCATGGTGCCCGGCTCGACAATCGGCGATCGATAACGAAACTCTGAAGCATATTCAATCTCAACCGGAATTTTAGCAAATTCCTCAATCATATACTCACCAACCATCCCCGAGTAAAGAGCGGTCCCGCACGAAGTAATAATGATCCTTTTGATTTCTTTCAACTTTTCGGCAACTTCTTTGAGTTCATCAAATTTTACCTCAAAACTTTCCTCATTTAGTCGGCCCCGAATTGAATTTTTAATTACATTGTCCCCCTCCATAATCTCTTTGAGCATAAAATGGTCATAACCCCCCTTTTTTGTCTCTTCGACACTCCAGTCGAGAATCATTGGCTCGCGCTTAATTTCCCCTTTCGCCAAATCAAAAAGTTGGTAATTCTCCGCGGTTAAAATTGCCCATTCGCCATCATTAAGATAAATAACTTTTTTGGTATACGGAACAATCGCTGATGGGTCAGAAGCGACAAAATTTTCTTTCTCGCCAATCCCCAAGACGATTGGGCTTCCCTTGCGGGCGACATAGAGACGATCACTTTCATCATTGTTAACAATTACTAAACCGTAAGTCCCCCGGATTGCCCCCAGAGTTTTTTGTAAGGCTTTACCAAAATTTGGTTCAGTTTTTAGATTTTCTTCAATCAAATGGGCCACAACCTCCGAATCGGTTGCCGAAATAAATTTATGACCCTGGGCAATTAATTGCGTTTTTAATTCACCATAATTTTCGATAATGCCGTTGTGAACCAAATGGATTTTACCCGAGCAGTCGGCATGAGGATGAGCATTAACCTCGGTCGGCACACCATGGGTCGCCCAGCGCGTATGCGCCACGCCAAGGGGGCCTTGATAATTGGGAGTAATTTTAGCTTCTAAATTCTTGACCTGGCCAACCGCTTTAAGCAAACCGCCACCAATAACGTACATGCCAGCTGAATCATAGCCACGATATTCGAGCGCTTTTAAGCCATCAATGAGAACCTTGGGAGTCTCTTTGCCTCCCGCATAACCAAAAATTCCACACATAATTTTGGATAATTATAATTAAACTAAACGAGTAATTTGCTAAAAGTAAAAAAAAATAAAAAACAGCCTAAGCCTGAAAAGTGAACTCTTTAATCTTAACATATTCCGCACCTTCTGGCTTCAATATCGATTCAACTAAAACGAAACTCTTGATTTCGCCACCCCAATCAATTCGATCATAAAGATTCGGCAAGGTTGGTCCAAAATCCTCAGCCTTAAAACGAGCGAGGGTTAAATGCAAGCGATAAAAGCGCGGGTCGGGTCGATTAAGAGCAAATTCGATATCGTCTTTTAATTTAAGTAAAGAGTGGGGCGGATTGCCCTCGGCCCAAACAAGACGGGGCGCTTGACGATTGGGGCCAAAAACCACTTTATTAAAATCAATAAAAAAGGTGTGGCGCGGGGTCTTGGCAAATTCGTCGAGCTTATTAATAACCTTATCAATATCAGTCTCAAACCACGGCGAAACCACGGTAATATGGAGATTATCGCCCGACAGCCAATTAGCCGGCCAACCCACATGATCAGCCTGCCAAGCCAGGGCATCATTTTTAAGTGACCCCTCTACCGGCAAGGCAATAAATAGGCGTTTGGCTCCGTTTTGTTCCCCTTCAGTCATACTCCCCCAGTATAACGACTAAGCCCAAAAAAACAACCCGCCAGACCTTGGGCTCACTTAAGGTCTGGCGGGGTTTTTGTGGGTGACACCAAAAAAGACCCGGCGTTGGGTCTTGGTTGGCTAGCTTGCACTAATTAACGATTATTATCACGGGGAACCATTGGCTTGGCAAAATCAACACTGATTTGGCGGCCACCGAGGTCTGAACCGTTTAAGGTGGAGATAGCGTTTTGCGCTTCCTCCGGCGTGGACATTTCGACAAAGCCGAAGCCCTTCGAACGACCAGACGCCTTATCCATGATAATCTTAGCCGAGGTCACTTGACCAGCTGAGGCAAAATGATTGCCGAGCTCTTGGTCAGTGAGTGCCCACGGTAAGCTACCGACGAACAACTTATTATTCATTAACTTTCTTGATTTAATTTAATTGGCTTGACTCTATTGAGTAATGGTGTTTTAACACCATAAAATCTTAAAAAGATTTTTACTCAACAAGGGTTGACGACCGTGACTCACGATCACTTGGTCATCTTGCCTCTTAGCCCCGAACGCC
>JBAZNO010000003.1:0-15420 GCA_041649195.1 Minisyncoccota bacterium
TGGTGGCCACTCGGCAACACTAATATATTTAGCGAGCAATTCCTTGGGATACTGGAATGTTATTCCATCATCATTGGTAATTGTTGTCCATAAATCATTGTTTGAGTTATTATCATCTTCAGTAATAGTCCAAAGTGAATAATAACGGCTGTAATATTTATGAATAGCAATGGCACTTTGTCCTGTCGGAGACTTAAAAAAATAACCTGATCCCATTTGTCCAGTGAATTCATATCCTTTCGTTGCCATAAAATCGTGTATAACCATCCCGTTCTTGCTTTCGGTCATAAATTTATTATCCGAATCAGACAGCGGGACTATATCCGCATCACCAAATTTTAATTGCATAATTCCTTTAACTTGTGGCCAGGGATTACCTTCTTGGAAGATGACTGGCGAATACATAAATACAAAAAAACCAATCGCCAAGACTGCGAGCGAGACAATGAGTAAAATCTTTTTATTTTTTGATTGGGTTTCAAAAATCATATTATTTTTGTTGATGTTTTAATATTATTTCGGCTGGGGAGATTCCACCAAGAACCTTGTGCGGAAAGTAATTCCAGACATCGGTTACCAGCTCAAGAACATTGCTCAGTTCCGAAGCGTCTCCGCCACAATCAAACATGGCGACAACTTTCATCATATCGTCGTTTTCTTCTTCGTTATAAATAGCGTCCCGGATGGAGGATGTTCTTGCCATATATTATTTATCAATTATTTCGTAATTCTCTTCGTCGCCGTTTACTCGGACATAATCCTCACAACCATCAACACCAATAGACTTGCATTGGCAGTAAGTCATTTTTTTCTTGGTGTCACCAAAAATCTCATCACCGCATTTTTTGCATTTGATGAAAGTTTGCTTTTTGTTTTTGTTGGCGATTTCCTGAGACATATATTTATTTTAATAGATCATCCAGTTCGCACGATAACAAAGCAGATTTATTGAGTACAATCTGTTCCTTCTGGTTTAAATTATCGGCCGTCATTCTGATTACTTTAGTAATAATAACATCACCGAGCATTATGTGGTTCGTTTTTTTGAAGTATTTCTCTGTTTTCTGATAAAAAAGAGTTGCATACTGCTTTAACTTATCCTGGGGAGTAGGTCGACTACTCCAACCATTACTATTAAACTCCATTTTATCTTCTAGTTTTTTATCTATGTCGATAGCCAAGTCACCGTCACGAAAACCCATCCAATAATCGCTGACACGATAAACAACTCTAACTGAACCTTCATCTTCTGTATTAAACCAATATATAAAAGAAAATACATCCGTGTTAAAGTCCTGTGATATTCCAATGCTTTCTAAACTTTTTATAGTATGTATTTTATACTCATTGAGCAATCTAAAATAGCTCTCCCTCCAATTTTTGAGCCAATTAGAGATAAAATTTTGATCAATAAATAATGGCGTCAGGTCATTATTTAAATTCTCATCACTAACTTTATTCATTTGTAATGTTAACTTATCAAATAAAGTTCTGGGATCTTTTACATCAATACCTTTGGCTGTCATATAATCAAAATCTGGTACGACTTTTTTACCCATATACCAAAGGAGATCATAAATGTCACGCCCTTTTTCTTCATAAACAACATCACCGACTCCACGAGTGCCTCGCAAGAAAATAGCCGCTAATTTACTGGCCATCAATGCTCCCATGTTGTATGTCAAAATAACAAACGAAAGCTGATCACGATTTATCGGTCGACGTTCAGTTACGGTCTTTGGGGCAACAAAATGGTTTAAATCAATCTTTACATGCACCTGATTTGAAGGATTGCCAAGGCTTAACTCTTTACCGACGTGGAATTTCAAAAGTAGCCCCCTGCCAGTAGTGATTTTTATGGTAAGAAAATCAGAATCGGCGCCGTAAGTATTAACAAAATAACCTTCGACTTCTTTTTTCAATTCTTCTAAAAATTTTTCTGTCACGGCATGGGAGACTTCAAAATCCAAATCAACGGACATACGATCGAGGCCATGAATTATGCGAAGTGCGGAACCTCCATACATTATCCATTTGCTATATTCTGGATGATGATAGATAAAATTCAAAACATAAAACTGCAATTCCTCTTTAAGAGCGTTGCGACGAGTTTCGGCGTCAATATTTCCGTAGGCAGACAAATCATCGAGTTTCCTTTTTAAAATTGTAGTTATTTGTTCGCTCATATAAGTTTTTTAATCATTGAATAAAATTTTTCCTGTTCGGTCTTATCCATTTCATCAAAATCTATTCTCAATTCCTCAATCATTTTTTTAATATCTTCTAAATTTACCCCCTTAAGCTGACGCGTCCTGAAATACAGCAAATCAAACAATGCCTTAGCTGGAGAGGCAATATAAAAATCAAATTTACCCTTTACTAAAGAGAAATCAGAAAAAAAATCTTTTTTGATAGACTGATAAGCAAAATTGCCGGCTTTCGTCTGGTATTCCCGTGTCACTTTAAGGGTAATTGAGGTGATAGAATGAACGGCTTCTGTGGCAAGATTATAATACTGTAAAGCTGCCCAAGAACTTACATATGAAGGTGTGCGAATAATATTTGCAAGATAAAAAGAATAGGAAACATCCGATCGATTGTTTTCAAAAAAATCGGTAGTTACATAAAGGCCATTTTTTAACTGCAAAATATCCTTATATTTCAAAAACCGACTGATATAGGTGTCAATCGTAGGGTCTTTGAGTTCCAACTGTCTGCCGAGCTGATGCACGGTATTTTTATTGAAGTGGGGCAAAGCTTTTAACTGTTCTAATAAATTCTTTTTGCTTTTCATATATTTGACATTAGTGTATCATATCTGAAATGCTAAGTCAACAAATTACTATATTAACATGTTGATATAGTAGCTAAATAGGCAATATATTTGGCTAAAATAAAGCGTTTTTGCTGATATTTACTATTTTTAGTTAAAATAGGACAAAAGTGTCCCAAAAGTGAAAAGCCGACTGAATGTAAGCATAAAACTTACGTCCAGTTCAAAAATAAGCAAAAGTGAACTGGAAATAACCTTAAAGGTATATTCCAGTCAAAAAATGACATATTGCCCGATCCGGCTTCGGGGAGTATAATAAAATCAACAAATAAATAATTTTTGCCTCAAGGGGCAACCTGAACGGTATTCCGTGCTTAAGGGCTCGTAATCGCTATCACTTTTTGTGGTATCGGTTACGAGCCTTTTTGTTTTTCGGGGCATAAGCAAAAATATGGAAAATGAATATGAAAAATTGGCTTTTCTTAAGGCCTTGATTGATCTTTTAGATCACCAAACAAAAACTCCGAAAAAAGTGTTTCTGTCGACGTACTTCCCCGGATTTGAGATAGACAGACAAAAAGCACTACTCAGGGGGAGAGATTTGAAGTAGCCGACAAGAAAGTCCAAACCGTAATACCAACGCCGATCATCAGAGGACTAATGCAAGCCGAAAACATGGTATTCACCAAGAAATACAAAGAAATCACCGGACCAAGAATAATAACCGACTTGGCCGTAGAATTTACACCGTTTATAGCCGGCAAATCAAAATCCAAGATTGCCCCTAAAACGCAAAAATCCCGACAAATTGCCGAGATTCCTGCAATGATATCCAATCAACCGAACTCGGTTATATTAGATACCGTTTGGGGTGTCTATCGGGATTCGAACCCGAACTGAGAGTTCCACAAACTCTAGTGCTAACCATTACACTATAGACACCATATTATTTAACTTACTACCTACTTGTACGAAGGCTTTTTCTCCTTTATCCCCGCTCGATGGTTTACCAAGCGAGCTAAAGCATATAATAAACTAGAAAGGCGGTTTAAGAAAGCGAGGGTGCTTAAAGATAACTTAATATCACCAGCTTCAACCACCGCCACCGCTTGGCGCTCGGCTCGGCGAGCCACCGTTCGGGCTACATCAAGCATGGCCGACAACTCCGTTCCCCCCGGGATAATAAAACTTTTAATTGGTGGCAATTCTTTGTCTATTACTTTAATTATCGCTTCAGCTTTTTTAACAACAGTTGGAGATAATTTTTTGGGCGCACCAGCTAATTCAGCTTGAACCGAGAAAAGGTTGTTTTGGGTCTCTTCGAGAATAGAAAAAAATGTAGCTCCGCGAGGAGAAGCCTTGGGCAAACTTAAGGCTTCACCTCTCTCCGCTTTAGTTTTACACCACCCCAAAAGCGAGTTGATCTCGTCGAGCGTCCCCAAAGCCTCGGCAATTTGCGAACTCTTAGAGAGTCGCTGATCACAATGATAGAGCTTGGTTTGCCCCTTATCGCCTTTACCAGTATAAAGCATCTCTGTTTTATACCACAAAAAAATAAGAAACGAAAGCGCGCGCCCTTATTAAGAAAAGGGACGCGCGCGTCTACGCCCGAATAATTACAGCTTGAGAGTGGCCGAGACCTGGATATCATCTCGAGTTGCCCATTCAGGACATCTTTCTTGAGCAATTTGGATTGCCCGATCAAGAGCCATCCTATTCAATTCTTCAGCCGTTAAGGTAACAGTAACTGAATGGATTTTCCCCTGACCACTCTCTGGAGCAAACACCACCTCATACGAGTATTCAGCCCTCTGTGCCATGGCAAATACCTCCTCTATTCAAAATATAGAACAGTTTCGATAAAAAAACAAGTCTAGTGCGCGGGAGAGGACTCGAACCTCCACACCATTGCTGGCTCTACCACCTCAAGGTAGCGCGTCTACCAATTTCGCCACCCGCGCGCAAATTTTGTTTACGTTAGTAATTACAAAATTTAGCGTCCCGCCGAAGCTTAAGCGAAGGCGGACAAAGTTATCCTACCAAAAAACTCGCCGGCTGGCGAGTTTTTTATTCTTTAGTTTCGGCTTCGACCACAACCTCTTCGGGGGTCTCCTCGATGACTGGCTCAAGCTCAATCCCGGTTGTAACCTGCTCTACCAATTCGTCTACCTTGCGCTTACCGGTGACAATCTTGCGCATTCGACGACGGATCTCACGGGCGGCCTTGTCGCGGATATAATATAATTTGGAACGACGGACTTTTACCTCGCGCAAAATTTCAATCTTATCAATCATGGGCGAATAAAGCGGGAAGATTTTTTCCATCCCCACGCCTGAAGCGACTCGGCGAACAGTAAAGGTCGCGCCAGCCTCTTTGCCATGTTTGCAGGCAATCACCAGCCCTTCATAAGCCTGAAGACGAAATTTGCCATCCTTTTCAGGAACCTTTTGCCAAACACGCACGGTAAAGCCGGGCTTGATGCCCAATTTTTGGCGTTTAGCCATATCAACGGGAGAAATTTTAAATCCTTTTTCAGCTACCATAACGCGAGGCAGTTTAACACGAAGCTTTAAGTTTTTCAAGCGCTTGCTCAAAATCCGAAGCCAAAGGCGCTTTAAAAGTTTTTTCTTCGCCTTTGGCTTCGTCCTGCGTAGCTTTAGCGAAGCAGGGCAATTTAACAGTAAGGCTGTAAGCATGCAACGCCTGTCTTTTCATTAGCCCTCCCCCATCATCCTTGGGATTATAAAGTTCGTCACCAATAATCGGATGATTATAGGCCTTAAAATGGGCGCGGAGCTGGTGGGTTCGACCGGTTTTGGGCTCGGCCTCAATATAAGCATATTTATCACAGATATTTTCAATCAAGCGAAAAGCGGTAACCGCTTCACGCTTTGTGCCCCTAATTCGCGGACTTGCCACCCGTTTGCGGGCGTCACTAGCACTTCGGCCAATTGGCAAATCAATTATTTTTTCTTCCCCCGGCTCCATTTTAAACGCGCCCGACACAATCGCCCGATAAATCTTTTTGGTTTCGCGACCGTGAAATTGGTTCTTCAAAAACTCAAAGGCTTCTTGATTTTTAGCAATAATCATCACCCCGCTCGTATCTTTATCAAGCCGATGAACTAAACCGGATTTTTTTATTTCTTCGCCCTTTTGACTTACCATGTTCTCGCCCACTTCGCTAATCTCCGGATACCTGGTCGTTAACCAATCAACTAAAGTTTTCTCCTCTCGAAACCCGTCGCCATGCACATTTAATCCTGCCGGTTTATTTATCACCAACACGTTTTCATCTTCAAAAATTATCGGGATATCTATATTCATTGTCTCAATGTCTATTTTATAGTATAAATTAAGGACGGCAAGGGCGCTTAGCTCAGTTGGTAGAGCAACCCCTTTACACGGGGAAGGTCAGGGGTTCGAGTCCCTTAGCGCCCACACAATTTAATATTGCCCTCATAGTTTAATGGATAAAACTGCGGACTTCTAAGCCGCTGATGTAGGTTCGATTCCTACTGAGGGCACCAAATTAATGAGAAGGGTCGGGAATCGCCGGCGAACTACTTGTCGTACTCGCCAATTCGGTGGAACGAGTTTTGATTTGATCAAAAACGCGATTAACATTTTTGGGGTCAAGGGACTGATCGGGTGAGCCAGCCGAAACGGGCAATTTAGAATTAATATCACTTTCCAAATTAAGCCAAAGAAAGGCCCCGACAATTAGCAAAATAAGGAGCCCCACAAAAAAGATAATGACCAAGGCTTGCCAAAAAAAGCTCAAGCCTTCGGTTGTTTTTTTAAATTTAGTAAAAGAAATTTTCATTTTTGAGTAGCTAGGATAATCACAAAATCTCCCCGCCAAAGACCTTTGTCGCCTATCCGCAAATCGAGACGCTCAATCCGAAGGGCGTAGGGGAATTTTTCTAAAAGCCCAAGAAATTGATTAACGGCCGAGAAATTTCCCTCAACTGCAATGTTTAGCCGTAAATTATCCTTAATCTCCGCCTGATTAATTTTTAAAGCAACTTTAGCTAATTTGGCACCGCTCTCTAGCTGTTCAAGAAACGATACCGTGGTGCTGGCTGAGATAAAGTAATTATCCAAGATCATGGCTTGCGTTTGGAGTTTGGGCCCAAGGGCCGACAAAACCACTTCGCCCGCCGATTCATTAAAAGAAGTTTTGGCCATCATTGAAGCGAGCTCGGCTTTTTCTTCTTCTAATTGCCAGATTAAAAATCCGCCGGCCACGAACAAAAGGAGGTCAAGACCTAAAATTAAATAAAAAGTTTTACGTGAAGGTTTAATCATTTTTCGAGATTAATAGTAAATTGACCACCTTGATCGCTAATCAAACTCTCGACCGGTAAATCAACTTTAGTAAAAAATTTGTCTTGGCGTAAAAGATTAACATAATTAACTAATTCATTTCGACCGCTAGCTAAACCGATCAAGGATAATTTAATTGTCTTGCCCAATTCTCCCCGCTCGATAACTAGCCCCGAGATTTTGAGTCCGACCGGCCGAGGCGAGAGAGCCTTGGCAATCATAACTGAAGTCAAAGGCTCAGACCAAAAACCATTAACCACTTTAATTTGATCACCGAGCTTTTTAAGTAAAAAAGTTTGGTCAACCGACGCTATCCCCTCCTTAACTTCACGATTAACCGCCCCGGAGACATCGGCCACCCCACTTTCTCTAATAAAAAGATTAACCCAAACCGAACCGATAATCACTAGGGCGATAATGAGCCAAAGAGTAACAACGAGACTGATCGCCAATAATTTACGATTTGCCAGATCTCGCTGTAAATTTTGTTTTATTTCGTTTGGTAAAAGATTGGCCATAAAATTAACTTGGGTTAACAAAATTACGCAAAGCGAGCCCAATTGCTGTCGAAAAACGAAGGGCCTCATTAAATTTTAAAAGAGGAAAGGCTTGGCCCGGACGAAAAACCTTGAGCCAAGGATTACCGAGCACAACCGGGCGTTTTAAATGAACTTCGAGATACTCGGCAAAACCGGGCAAAGTCGCTTGACCACCGCATAAAATAATTTGGTTTAAGGTTTTGAGCCTCGAGGTAGTTAACTCTCCCTCCTCTTTATATTCGAGCCAAAAATTAATTCGCCGTTCAATCTCATCCTTGATTGCCGAGACAACGGGGATAGTAGCAAAAAAGGCTTCTTGGTTAGCGGTCGCCCGCAACAACCCCTGCTCCGTTTTTATTTTCTCGGCTTGAGCAAAATCAATTTTTAAACTTTTTTCTAAACTCTTAGTAATTGCCTCACCACCCACCGGAGCCGTGGCCGCCGCGACCACCACGCCATTTTTTAACAAGAAGATAGCGGTATGACTGCGACCGATATCCACAATCGCTGTCGTTGCCAGATTTTCGTGCCAGACCAAGGTTCGAGCCAAGGCTTCGCTTTGAGTCTCGATCGCCAAAATATTCAAACCCACTTGCGAAAAAACACTAAGATAAGGTTCAACAATTGAGCGCGGCAAAACAAAAACACCGACCTCAATTTTGGCCCCCTCACGCACTGGCGGGACGAGGTCATAGTCAAAAATAACATCAGTAATTGGCAAAGGGATATGCTCTTCAAGTTGTAACTCAATACTCCCCCGAATCTCTTCCTCCTTCATCGGTGGCAAAACCAAATTAACCGTAAAAGCTTTGTCGTCGGGCAAAGAAATAAAAACGTCGTTCAAGTTAAATTTATTTTTAAGTTCTTGAAGAATTAAGGCCAATTGCGCGGGATCCTTTAATTCCCCACCTTCAACAATCCCGGCCGGAATTTCTCGTTCTCCCCAAAAGCTTGGATAAAGACCGTCATTGCCCGCCTTAAACTCCATAAATTTAATTGAGCGATCAGAAATATCAAAACCGGTCGCCGACCGTGACAAGTATTTCGGTACGGGAAAAAATTTAAGCAAGAGATTTTGCCTCATTACTATTTACCCTATAGAGTAAAAATTATTCATAATTTTATGATGTTGAAACATCATTACTCAATAGGGTTAATTATAATCCAAGATGGAAATAGGGGCCAGCGTTAATCTCTCAAAAACCCGGCAGTAGCTTCTGAAAAGTCCTCGGTTCTCCTCGCTACGCTCGGCCAGACATTTTCATAAGCTACTGCCGGGTTTTTTCCAAGTAGCTTTTCAAAATTAAAGCGGCCGCGCGAGCGTCGGTTGCCGGATCGGTTCCGCCCTCATCAATCCCCCTCCTTGCCTCTTGGGTCGTAAATAATTCTTTTTCTAAAATTACTTCTCGCCCAACTTCTTTCTCTAACTTTTCTTTGAAAGCAAGAATTTCTTTTTGAATCGGATTAGCTTGCCCCGCTAAATCAACCGATTCGCCCAACACAATCGCGTTAATTCCCTCGTTATCGCAAATTTTTTCAATCTGCCCCACCAATTTATCAACCACTTCATTTTTTATCACCTGATACGGAAAGGCAAAGCTCCCCGCCTCATCACTGATCGCCAGTCCCACTTTTCGATTGCCATAATCAATACCTAAGTAGCGCATAGTCATTGTCTCATCGCACCTCAGTCTTAAACTGTCCTTCTGCTAATTTGATCAACGGAAGATCTTCTTTATATTGCTTTAGTTCTATTTCTGCCTTATTCCAGTCTATATTTGGAGCATTATAATCAGAACCATAATGAACAATGATTTTAAGAGAAAGTAGGCCCAAACCTTCGCCTATTTTTAAGTCATCAAGACCATAATAGTATTTTGAAATTGCATGAGCCCCAGCGGAACTGCCTGCCAAGGTTTTGCCAGGCAATTCTTTTTCCCAACCCTCACTTTGCTTTTGTAATTCCAGCAACACAGCTTCTGATGCGCCACCACGTATATATATGGCGTCTGCCCAAGCTACCTGTTCTCTAAATTTTTCAGGGTCAGCAAGTTGAAACTCCAATCTCTTACCAGGCAAATTATTTATAAAGAAATCCTTATCTTGATTGAAGGCTTCATCCCAATTGTCTCGGGGACGAGCAAAAAGACATTCGAGTATTTTCACGGGCTCTTTGAATCCTTTAATGAGCTCTTCGGTAAAAGCCTTCCCTCCATCAAGCGCCTTTTTGGGATACCCTCCAACTAAAATATATTTTGTGGACATGGCGGAGGAGGTGGGATTCGAACCCACGAGACCCTTTCGGGCCTAGCGCATTTCAAGTGCGCCGCACTAGACCAACTATGCGACCCCTCCCTGTTTGCCTTGTCATCTTAGCAAAAATATGACCAAAATCAACGTTCTTCCCTCTTTTTTACTTATCAACTATTAAAGATACTCGACAAATTTGATATAATAAATCAGTAATGACTGAACCCATTTTACAATGGACCTCATATAGTCGCGTGCCGATCGAACGGAGCGAAGATTGGTTTTGGGGTTTAATTATTCTCGCTTTTTTTACGGCCATTATTTCGTTAATTTTTGGCAATTTACTTTTGGCCGTGATTATTGTTTTGGCCGCCTTTTCTCTTTATGTGCACGAGCGCCGGCCAATTGACCCGCAAGTACTGGTAAAAATCGACAAACGCGGGGTGCAATTAAATAACGAATTATTTACTTATGAAAAAATCCGCTCCTTTTGGGTTGAAGAGACAAAAGAAGATAAGTCCCCGACCTTAATCCTTCATTACCAACGAATGTTTGTCCCCAATATTCATGTCCCGATCATTGGCCCCAGCCCCGAAGAGGTTCGACAAACCATGCTTAAATTTGGCGAAGAAGAAAAGCATCAAGAAAATTTTATTGAGAATATCTTCGAATCACTTGGCTTTTAGCAAATTTGTGGTAAAGTTTACCCTGTGGAGTATGATGTAATAAACATCAAAAAATCCTGAGGGATTTTTACTCCATAGGGTTTACCCTGACAGTAATTATTACTGTCCTCGTAGTTTAATGGATAGAACGCTAGCTTGCGGAGCTGGTAATGAAGGTTCGATTCCTTCCGAGGGCACCAGACATGAAAATCACCAAATTCGGACATTGTTGTTTCTTGGTTGAAGAAGGTGGGTTAAGGATCCTAACCGACCCGGGCATTTATTCTGATCAACAAAACGAGCTTAAAGACATTGATTTTATCTTAATTACCCATGACCACACCGACCATCTCCACGTTGATTCGCTCAAAGAAGTGCTTAAAAATAACCCTCGGGCCAAAGTTATTACCAATCAAGGTGTTGGCCTCCTTTTGCAAAAAGAAAATATCCCCTTCGACTTATTAGAGGATAGTCAAAAACTTGAAGTTGGCGGAGTTTTACTTGAAGGTTTCGGCCAAAATCATACCCTAATCCATTCTTCAATACCGCTCTCCGCTAATACCGGCTACTTTATTGCCAATAAACTTTTTTACCCCGGCGACGCTTTTATCAATCCCCATCGACCCGTTGAGATTTTAGCTTTGCCCGTGGCCGGTCCATGGCTAACTTTGGCCAACGCTATTGATTATGCGCTCGAATTAAAACCAAAAACTTGCTTCCCCGTTCACGAAGGCATCCTAAAATCCCCCGGCACCGTTCATCGGATACCGCCACTGGTCCTAGAACCGACCGGGATCAAATTTGTTATTTTTGAACCGGGGAAAGAATACGAATTTTAAAAACATCTCCCCGTATTTCAATGGATAGAATGCAAGCTTCCGAAGCTTGCGATCGAGGTCCGATTCCTCGCGGGGGGACCATATCAAAAAATCCCCGGTTTGGGGATTTTTTGTTTATTTTTTAATTGATTTAGCTAAACGCGATTTTTTGCGGGCGGCGGTATTTTTTTTGATAATCCCCCGCTTGGCGGCCTTGTCGATGGCTTGGTAGGCTTTGGCCAATTCTTTTTTAGCCTCGGCTCCAGTCAATTTCTTAACCCCCTTAATCGCGAGCTTCATCGCTTTGGCGCGACGATCGTTAAAAACCTTTTTGTTTTTCGAAGCGCGAAGCGCTTTTTTGGCTGATTTAATTATAGGCATAGACGTAAATTAACATATTTCCCAATCAAACGCAAATTTATTATTAAAACGTCAAAGTGCGCTATCGGGGGATAGCGCACTGCCCTTTGACCCTAGCCGGGGCAAAGGAAGAACAAGAATACAAGGGTCAACTGACCAAGTAGTCCTCAACACTGCAGGAAAACTGGGCACCCAAGCCGTCGCCCGAGCCCCACGGGGCGCCGGGGGCGACGATCACACCGTCCGCGCCCGCCTCGCCAACGAGCACGAGGTTGCCATTCGAGGAGCGCTGATTAGTCCAAGCCCAAACATTGGGCAAGACATACTCGCCATTCACCCGCTTGTAAAGAGCAATACTCCAAAGCGTTTGCGCGGGCGTTTGACGACAACGCTGGTTGATGGCAAGATCGGCCAACTGCTCGGCGCCTTTTTGCCAATCCTCCTCCACCAGTTTCGAGAGCGAGGCTTCGCAATCGTTAAGTTCCGTGACAGCCTCGGCCAATGCCTTGGGCAACGATTGCCCGGCGAAGACATTGTCCTTCAAGTACTCGGCCAAAACTCGAGTCTGAGACAAGTACTTCTTACTGGTCGAATCGGGAACGAGACCCTTCAGCGTGGCCCGCCAGTGCCAACGAAGCGATTTCTCTTTCGTGTAGAATGCCTCGTTTTGGTACCAACTATTGTCATATAGCAACTTGCCCTCATCGAGCTTGTTGCCGAGCGCATCGTAGAGTTCGACCATCGCGGTCGGGCCGTGCAATTCGAGATACACCCCGAGCTTGCGTAGATGCTTGAGCATTGCCTCGGACAGCGGGATCGGTGGAATATCTTCGGGTGCCGGTGCAAAACTCGCACCAAAAGCGAACTCGACTTCTTCGGGACCAAGACAGTCGGTCCCCTTCCGAAACAGTTCGCGGGCCAAACTCAAACCGGGCACTTCAAACTTTCTTGTCGCGGACATAAGTCCTCCTTCCGTTTTTTATTGTCTTCCCTTTGCTTTGATGTCAAATTTACTTAAACGCTCCAGCCGACAGGGCCAAAAGCGGTAACTTTTATCTGCTTGTCATTATATACCCATTATTGTCATTTGTCAAGTGCCCAAAAAGCACCCCTTGTTGTATTATGTAATTATCATGATCGGGCAATTAACGGGCAAAGTCACTCGTCACGAGGCAAGATTTGTTATTTTGGATGTTAATGGTGTTGGCTATAAGATCTTTACTTCAACCGAAACCGCCCAAACCCTCAAAAAAACGACCGAGCCCGTAACGGTTTTGACTCATTTGGTCGTGAGAGAAGATGCCCTCGATTTATATGGCTTCATCGATAAAACCGAATTAGACTTTTTTGAATTATTGATCAGCATCTCAGGGGTCGGGCCCAAGAGTGCCCTGTCGATCCTCTCCCTCGCCCCGCCCGAAACTTTGCGCAAAGCGATCTCTTCGGGCAATACTTCGTACCTCACTCAAGTCTCGGGCATTGGTCGCAAAATTGCCGAAAAGATTGTGCTCGAACTTCGCGATAAAATTGGCGCGCTCGAAAGTGATGGCGAGGGCCTCGACCAAGAGGCTGAAGCAATTATGGCGATGGAAGCACTTGGTTACTCGAGCCGAGAGGCTCGTGAGGCTCTGCGCCATCTCCCACCAGAGATCGCCGACACCGGCGCCAAGATTAAAGAGGCCCTAAAACAATTAGGTAATAAAAATCGCAAGTAACGCAATGCTAATATACGAATTCATGCGAATCTACAAATAAAAAATATGTTAGAAAAAATTTTAAATATTTTAAGAAAGTTCATTCCTAAAAAAGTTTTTAGCTTTTTTCAACCGATTTATCATTACAAATTAGCCTTGTTGGGCGCTTTGCTTTACCGCTTCCCCTCTCGCCAAATTAAAGTCATTGCCGTTACCGGCACCAAGGGCAAAACGAGCACTACCGAGATCTTGGCCCAAATTTTAGAGACCGCCGGTTTTAAAGTGGCCACCACCTCAACCCTCCAATTTAAAATTGGCGACAAAATCACTCGCAACTTATACAAAATGAGCATGCCGGGCCGGATGTTTATGCAAAGATTTTTGCGCCGAGCGGTTAGTGCCGGTTGCGATTACGCCATTCTTGAAGTAACGTCCGAGGGCACCAAACTCTTTCGGCAAAAATTTATCAGTTTTGACGGATTAATTTTTACCAATATCTCGCCCGAGCATATCGAGTCGCACGGCTCATACGCCAAATATCTTGAAGCAAAATTAAAATATGCTAAAGCTTTAAATAATTCGCCTAAACCTAATAAAATTTTAGTTATCAATACCGACGACAAAGAGGCCGGCAAATTTATCGAGCTCGCCCCTAAAGCGAAAACCATAAAATTCACCTTGGCCGACGCCGAGGCCTACCCCAAAACAGCTCTGCCCGGCAAATTTAATCTTTATAATATTGTCGCCGCCGCCAAAATGGCCGAGGCCTTGGGTGTCGGTCGCGAAGATATTGATCACTCTCTCGCTAGCATCAAAACTATCCCCGGCCGGATGGAAAAAGTTATTTCGGGTAACCCCAAACAAGATTTTGACGTGATTGTTGATTATGCCCACACCGCCGACTCGCTCGCTCAAGCCTACGAGGCCGTTGGCGATAAAAGAAAAATTTGCGTTTTAGGAAGCACCGGCGGTGGCCGTGATAAATGGAAGCGTCCGCAAATGGGCAAAGTGGCGAGCGATAATTGCGCCGAAATTATCCTAACCAATGATGACCCCTATGATGAAGACCCTGAGCAAATTACCAAAGACATTGCTGCGGGTATTACCAAGTCGTACAAAATAATTATAGATCGAAGAGAAGCGATAAACACCGCCCTTCGACTCGCTAAAACGCTCGCTCAGGCCAGTAATCATAACGACATTGTCGTTATGATTACTGGCAAAGGCACCGACCCCTACTTGATGGAAGCCAACAACAAAAAAACCCCTTGGAGCGATTATGATATCGCCAAAGAGGAGATGTTAAAAATATTGGGGTAAAAATAAATTATTGAAAAAATTAATGGGCGAGCAACACTTGGTTGCTCGCCCATTGTTGGCGTTGTATCTGAAGTTTGATCACGCCACGATCTGTTTTGTAACAGCGAGAGCCGCCGTGACCTGTTCCGATGTCGTGACCTTCTTGTAAATGGCCGAACCGACGATGGCGTGCCATTCGTCGCCCGCCGCTTGACCGCATTCAGAGATATCGCCGCCCTGTGTAATGAAGCCGGGGGCAAACAAGGCGAAGTTTCCCTCGCCGATCTCTTCTACAATCCAGCCACGAATCCGTTGCACCCAGTCCAGCTTGGTGCCGGGGACGACGAAGTTGGTGACGCCGTATTGGCAAGCCATGCGATAGATGGCTTCGGGGGCTTCATTGTCAATGTAGCCACCTTCGCTCTTGAGAAATTTGGGGTGCGTCATCATGCCGCCCACGATTACCTCGAGATTCTCTTCCCGACAGGCTTGCATCCATGCTTCTTGCGTAGTCGGACCGGTAAAAGGGAACAGGATGGCGGCGTCCACGCCAGCCTCCTTCAGTTTGGCAACGAACGGCTTGCCCATGTCGGGGATGTCGTTGCCGGCCTTCTGGTGGTCATAAATGACCTTAGCCGACGCGAACTCTTCCTTCACGGCGCGAACGGACCATTCCAAGCCATCAAGACCCG
>JBAZNO010000004.1:0-15059 GCA_041649195.1 Minisyncoccota bacterium
ATGGGCTAACCACCCACACCGATGACTTCGTATGGGACGCGGGGTCGACCATCGTTTTGGGAAAGATGTTCATCATTAACCCCAAGGTTAATCGTGGAGAGCTTGAGCGGATTTATTTTTCGCGAGAGGACGTCTTCTTCGAAAAAGAACCAGAAAACCAGATTGAGTTCTTTCAATTCTTGGACGACGATCGAAAACATTTCTTCTTTCGGGCAAGCCTCCAATTATTGAATCCCGAATCGTTTCAGTAGACCATCCTGCCCCTTCCGTAGCCCCCGAACTGCTCCCTAGCAGTTCGGGGGCAGTTTTGTTTTTAATTTATTATTTTTATCTCTCCTGCCACTCTTTATCTTGTCGCACCAAGAGTTTGGCTTTGCCTTCGGGGTGGGCCATTATTTCTTCTACCGCTTTTTCCATCCGCATCCCTTGTGAGCCTTTAATAAAAATCACATCGCCTTTTTTTATAATTTTTTCGAGATATTGGCCAGCCTGAAGCGAGTCATCAAAATGCTTCATTTTACGTTCGCCAAATTTTTTCTCCCGCAAAGCTTCATCAATAAATTTAGCCCGCAAACCAACCGTTACCACCAAATCGCAAAACAATGAGACTTGATAGCCGATCGCTTTATGGGCCTCGACGGTATATTTACCTAATTGGAGCATGTCGCCCAAAACGGCAATCTTTCGGCCGGCCACGACAAAGCTCTCCAAAGTTTTGAGCCCAGCCGACATGGCCACCGGTGAAGCGTTATAAGTATCGTCAAGAATCATTGTTCCTTTAGTCCCCTCAATCAAACGCAAGCGTCCGGCCGGTGGTTGGTACTGGCCAAGAGTTTCGATCATCTCAATCATCTTTAAACTTAATTTATCACCCACCGCAAGAGCCGTGAGCACCGGGTAAATTTGATGCTCCCCCACCACACCGTTAATTTTGACATTCAAATTTTTCTCATTATGCCCGAGGTCAAAACTCAAACCGGCCGGACCCAAATCATTATTAAAAATAGCTGGATTAATGGCTCGATAATCAGCCTTGTCCGAAAAACCGAGGGTGCTTGTCTCTCCCGCTAGGTCAGGAATAAATTTAAGCGAGTTGGGGTCATCAGCATTGAGAAAAATATGCCCGCCAATCGGTACGGCCTTGGCCAAAAGCATTTTTTCATTTAGCACTTCGTCTTTAGATTTGAAAAATTCGATATGCACCGGAATCTCAGGCAATAAAGTAATCACGGCCAAATCAATTTTGACCCATTTTAAAATACTCTTAATTTCGCCCGGGTGTTCGAGGCCAATCTCCAAAACCAACCAGTCGGGATATTTTTGTTTTTTACACAATAGCACCACGCCATAAATCATAATTTCGAGCCAACCAAAAAGATCATTCCAAGCCGAGTGACAACCAAGCACGGTCAGGGCCACGCCAAAATCGCTCGAATTATAACTTTTTTCACTCCCTCGCACCGACAAATTTTTACCTAAAATCGAAACTAGCGCGTCCTTGGTCGAAGTTTTGCCCACACTGCCCGTTACCCCAATAATCTTGGGATGATATTTTTTTAATACCAAACGCGCCTCAAGCTGAAGAATGGTGGCAATAATATTTTTGAAAAATGACTTAATCATCTATCTGGTGGGACTTGATAATAGTTTAGCAAAGATCGCGAAATATTGATAAAGGGCTCGGTTAAAGTTTCGGACGAATATTGCACCCCCTTAGGATACACAATATACATAAAAACGAGAAAACGCGGTTCGTAGGCCGGGAAATAGCCAAAAAAGGAGTGGAGATAGCGGTCGGGATAATATTTGCTCGTGGCCGGATTAGCAATTTGAGCCGTACCGGTTTTGGCAGCGATGGAGTAATTATCAATCTTCGCTTTACCGTTCGCTAATTTTTTATCAACCACAGTCACGAGCATGCGGGTAATGCGTTCGCTCGTTTCTTTTTTAATTACGGTTGTCCCAATTTTCGGTTCAATCGTTCGCGATAATTTATTTTGATAATCAATTCGTTTAACCACATGCGGTTCAATTAAATACCCGCCATTAGCTAAAACACAAAGAGCGCGAGTCATCTCGATCGGCGTTACCGCAATCCCCTGACCGAACGAGATATTGGCCAGGTCCACCGGTTGCGGACTTTGCAGATTTTTTACCAAACCCGAGCCCTCGCTCGGCAAGTCAATCCCCGTCTTGGTGCCAAGGCCAAAGGCGGTAAAATAATTGCGGAATTTCTCGGGTCCTAATTGTTGTTCAACAAAAGTCGCCCCAAGATTAAGCGATTGGTTAAGAATCTCCTGCATGGGCACCACTCCGCGAGCTTTACCATCATAATTACAAATTTCTTTTTTGTTCAGAGTGATACAACCCTTATCTTCATAAGTCGTCTTCTCATTCACCGCCCCAGCATCAAGACCAGAGGCCATGGTAATTGGCTTCATAATCGAACCCATTTCATAAACCTTCTCAACCAACGGATTGGCTAAAGAATTAATGTCCGCCTGTTTTTGGTTAGGATCAAAATTTGGCAAAGCGGTCATGGCCAAAATTTCGCCCGTTTTGGGGTTAATAATAATTCCCCCGGCACTGTCGGCCTGCCATTTTTCTTTAACCGCGAACAATTCTTTTTCTAATAACTCCTCCGTTATCGGTTCGATCGTGGTGGTAATATCTCCCGCGCTTTTATCCTCGCTCTTGGTGATCGATTTGCCCAGGCCCGAAAAAAGCTCAACGAAAAAATTAGCAAAAGTGGTTTCGCCCTGACGCGAAAGCACTTGATCATAAGAGCGTTCAAGCCCATAACGGCCCGCCAAGGTGTCACCCTGATAGCCCAAGAGTCCGACCAAATGTGAAGCTTTTGAGCCTAAAGGATACGAACGCAATTTTTGTTTATATAAATCAAGACCCTTAACATTTAAGGCTTTAATTTTGTCGGCCGTGGCTTGGTCAACTTTAGTGGCCACCTCTTCGTAAGGGTCAGTAACTTTATTAAAGCTCTTCATAAAAGCTTCTTGCTCGATCGGCAGAATTTGATTTAATTTCTGATAAAGTTCTTCCCCATTTACTTTGTCAGTGGCTAATTGTTTGGGATTAAGAGCAACAATGTAAGCCGTCTTCAAACCAGCGAGCGAAAAAACTGTCCCGTCACGTTTCTCGGCAAAAATGCTCCCTCGGTCAAAAACTCCCGTGCTCGGTCGAAGATATTGACGATCAGCCAGGTCGGCATAATAATTAGCCTGCACCACTTGAATAAAAAACAAGCGAACAACAAATAAAAGAGCCACCGCAAAGATGGCCAGGCACAAAAATCTAATTCTCGAGGCGCTCGATTTCATTCTTAATTACGGGCGTAACCAACCGGGCGATCCTTAATCGCAAACCCTGCCTTACCAGTCGCATCAAGAAAGCCCAATGATTTGGCCAGTTCTAGTGTAACATTATTTGATCGAGCCATATAATCGGCCTCGAGTTGAGAAACGTCAGCTTCAAGTTGAGAAATTTTTTCTTCGTTATCACGGCGCTCGGCCACGGCAAAAACTGAGGTATTTACAAAATAAACGTAGGCCCCCGCTAAGGCGAGAATCAAGACGATCATAATAAGTTTTAATCTTTTCTCTGACATTATATTTTTAGAGCTTGTCTCGAGCTTAGTCGAGAGGCAACCCGCAATTGAGCGCTACGTGAACGAGGATTGGCCAATTCTTCCTCGCGACTGGGTTTGATCACTTTTTTATTAATCAATTTCCCCTCCCCCGCCATCACTTTATCTTTAAAAAATTCTTTGACCGTTCGCGACTCCAAGCTATGGAAGGAGAGGACAGCAACTCTCCCCCCATCGCTTAATTTCTCCCAAGCGCCGGTCAACCCTTCTCGCAGGGCGCCAATTTCGTCATTAACCGTAATTCGTAAAGCTTGAAATGTCTTGGTGGCAAAATGGGTCTTCTTTTTGGTATAAAAAACGGGAACGGCTTGCCTAATCACTTCTACCAAATCAAAAGTCGTTTCAATTTCTTTTTTCTCTCGCGCTTCGATAATCGCCTTGGCAATTCGGCGTGCCAATCGCTCTTCGCCATAACCGTAGATAATATCGGCCAAACTTTCTTCGGCCCAAGTATTTACTATTTCTTTGGCCGTTAAGGTATCTTTTTCAATTTCTGAAGCCAGCGTCATTAATAGGGGTTCGTCTTTTTGAAAAGTGAAGCCCCGACCTGAATTTTCGAATTGCTCAGAATTTAGACCGAGATCAAACAAGACTTTATCTACCGCCCTAATTCCCTCTTTCTCCAATGCCGATTTAATGTGTCGAAAATTAGTATTGATAAAAATTTGACGGCATTTGGCAAATTCGAGATTCTTTTTAGCTTTAGCTAAAAGCTTGGCGTCAGCATCAAAGGCGATTAACGTTCCCTCCTTCCCAATCTTACCTGCCATAACTTTCGCATGACCAGCTAAACCCAGAGTGGCATCGACGACAATCTCCCCCTCCTTAATATCTAGTAGCTCAATTGTTGGTTGTAAAAGAACTGGTACGTGCATAACTAAAACATTCCGATCTCCGAGAGACGCTCGGCCAGCACGTCGGCCTGCTTCTCCACCTTATCAATATTCTCCTTCCACTTTCGCTCATCCCAAATTTCGATTCGATCATTCAAACCAACGATTACCACCCGGCTCTTCAAATCGGCAAAATCTTTTAGGTGGTCCGGAATTAAAACTCGCCCCATCGAATCCAATTCAACTTCAAACGCGCTCCCCAAAATAAAACGCGAAAAACTGCGCGCCGCGCCTTGCGTCATAGGTAATTTATCGAGTTCAATCGAAACTTTTTTCCACCCATCGAGAGTATAAGCAAATAAACAACTATCAAGCCCTTTGGTGATTACCAATTTCTTCCCCACCTCACGACGAAAAGAAGCGGGCAGCGAAATTCGCTTCTTATCGTCGATGGTGTGTCTAAATTCTCCAATAAGCATGACCTTTAATTAGGATGCCGTCGGTTTCATCAAGTGGTGTATTACTTGGTGATTCCCACTTTATCCCACAATGCACACATTGTAACCCACCGCTTCCCACCGCACAACCAGCCATTTTAGCCAAAACTGTGGATAATGGGTGGATAACCCGCTCGGCAGCTCCCGTTTAAAAACCTCGCATTAGAATTTCCCGGCGAGAAATTCTTTGCTCTTCTTGACCTCGCTCTTTTCTCGCTACGCTCGAAAATCCTGCCCGCTCGGCCTCCGAAAGGCTTTTTAAACGGGACAGTCTCGTTCAACAAAAAAACCGCCAATTGGCGATTTTTTTGAGTTAAGGAAAAATTAAAATTTAATTAATCGCTTATTTTCACAAACTTACCATCTTTAATTTCTTTGACAATGATGTTCCTGTTTGCGTCGCCATTTTGATCGAAAGAAATCAAACCGCTACCTCCAGCATAATTTGTGGTTGAAAGTAATTGCTGTTTAACATTGAGAATATCGTCACCAGTGGCTATAGCCTTCGAGAGAAGCTTCAAGGCGTCGTAGGAATTAGCCGCCGTAAAATCTGGTAACTCTCCAAACTTAGACTGATATTGGTTAACAAAATTGGAAATAGTAGAGTTATTCGAATCAGTGTCAAAAGTGTAAACATAGACTAAGCCGTTGGTAATATTTGGATATTCTTTAACTAAGGGAGCGCTTTCGGCGCCAAACGAGCTAATCCATTTTACATTGGTACCTAATTCTCTGGCCTGCTTCATTAAGAGACCAAGCGACGGGCCCGAAGCGTGAAGATTAAGAATTGTATCGGGGTTTGCCTCCTTGGCTTTAGTTAATTCAGATCGAACGTCTTTGGACATTAAGTCAAAGTTTTCGATTGCCACAACTTTGCCGCCGAGTTTTTCGAAAGCAACTTTAAAGTATTGAGTGTGTTCTTCACCAAAAGGGGTTCTTTGACTCAAGATTGCAACCTTTTTAGAACCCATCTTGTTGTAGGCATAATCAGCTAATTTATTCATTAAAACTTCAGTATTAGGCATCGTGCGAAAGAACATGTCCTCTTGACTGAGAGATTTTAAACTCGCCACTGGTGAGATCAAAATGACCCTGAGTTCGTTGGCCACTGGCACCATGGCAAAAGTAGTCGAGACCCAAGAATCACCAATGACATACTTGGCCTTGTCAACATTAATTAATTTTTGCATAGCTGAAACCGATTTATCCGGAGCGGCCTGGCTGTCTTCGGTTATTAACTCTATTTTGCGACCATTAACTCCTCCGCTTCTATTTATTTCTTCCTGAGCTAATTGCAAACCGCGAGTTTCCTGCTGACCGTAATAGGAGCCAACGCCGGTAAAGGTTCCGACAACTCCGATCTTAATCGATTCGGTCGATGTCGCAGTGGTTGATAGTGACGAACTATTGCCAACCACAAGGCACCAAACCCCCGCAATCACAATAATAATCACAATGATCGCAATTACCCATTTAAGTGTTTTAGACATAAAAATTACTTAGTTTTTAATGTTTAAATAATAACAGTCTAAGCCGTCTGGGTCAATTTAAGCCAATTACCCTCTTTAACCCAGTTCCAAATTACACCACATCTCCCCCAATTCCAAGGGTAATCCTTGGAATTGGTCTATTGCTCTAATGGGACAAATTGGCCGTTTTTGACGGTAAAAAGAGAATAACTTTTTATAATCAATCGATCCGAATTGAAATTGTTATTACTAGCCAAACCGGGAAAGTTCTTCGGGGTAATTAAATAATCTCGGATCTGATCATTGTCGGTTAGCCTTTTGTTGGCTGCATCGTTTAAGAGAAGAATGGCATCATAACTTTCGGCCGTCCATACCGGCATTGTCTCGTTGTACTTCTCCCGATATTTAATCAGCGCTTCTTTAAGAATAGGCTTCTCCACATTTTTTACCAAGGTTGAAGCGGGATAAATCACATCCTCAGCCAAAGTCCCCGAACCATCAAGAAAACCTTTGGTATCAATACCTAATCCAGCGATGATAGGTTGATTTAAACCAAGTTCCCTCGCTTGCTTAATCATGGCGACTTCATTTTGTACCCGCGACATAAAGACGAGAATGTCCGGCTGTTCTGCCTTGGCCCTAGCCAGCACCGTCCTAAAGTCCATATCTTTGTCGAGGTGAGAATCAATTAAAACGACTTGGCCCCCGCCAGATCGGAAAGCACCAGCAAATCCTTCATGACTCCCCTTTTGGGTGGGATTATTTAAGTAAAAGATTACCGCCTTTTTATATTTAGTTACGGCAAATTGACCCAACATTTTTCCAACATCAAAAGCATCCCCACGCATATTGAAAACATATTTACCAGTTTTAGTGAAGCCGGGAGTATTGGTAAAGCCCAAAATTACTACTTTATTACTTTGGGCAATTGGGGCAATGGCACCACAGGCATCAGAAGGCTGGCAAAATAAAACCTGTACCTTGTCGACGGTAATTAATTTATTCGCAGCTGAAGCTGCCCGTTCGAGACTATCACCAAAATCTTCGTAAATAACCTGTACATTCTTGTCGCCAACTTGTTCTAAAGCAATATCAACTCCCTTCTGAACTCGTTGGCCCCACTCAGCATTTTTGCCCGTTAACGGTACGACTATACCAACTTTGATTGAACCATCGGCTATTCCATCTTCTCCCTTACCGTAATACCAACCTCCAGCAATTATCAAGATGATAACAATAATTATTACGATCCATTTGGTAAAATTTTGCATAATTTTGGCTACTTATTACTTACAACTATAAACTACTACTGCCCCAATGGCACAAATTGCCCGTTTTGGACGACTTTGAACAGGATGGGTTTAGTCACGTCGCCATTTTGGTCGAAAGAGAAGGTACCGCCAACGCCGGGATAATTTTGGATGGTATACAAACCGTTTTTAATTTTCTCACCGTCGTAACCGAATTTTTTGATCACTTCGTACACGACCATTACTGCATCATAGCCATTGGCCGCACCAAAATTTGGCAATTCGTTATACTTAGTTTGATAGGCGGCAACAAAATCTCGCGTCGAGGTGCTCTGTTCAGGATTAAAAGCTGGAGAGGTAAAAATTAAACCGTCAACGCTACTTTTGCCAAGTTCAAACAATTTAGGACTTTCGGCGCCGGTCGAAGACGTCCAGACGGTCCTAATATTTAATTCCTTAGCTTGTGTCATTATCTGCGCCATGTCAGGTGACAAACCGGCAAGATAAACAGCCTCAGGATTGGTAGCCTTAAGTTTAATTAAAGCCCCGCGATAATCCTTGCTCTTTTCCATGTATTTATCTTCAAAAATAATCTGCCCACCGATTTTAAGAAATTCTTTTTTGAAGGCATCGGCGTAAGAGATGCCGTTAGCGGCGTTGGCATAATAAAGGGCCACTTTATTTAATTTTAAATTTTTCTTGACATAGTCGGCCATCGCAACACCATGTGCACCGCTTGTCTCGCGGATACGAAAAACATAATCTCCCGCTTTAGTAATATCATCTGAAGAGGAGAGAGTGCTTAAAATTACAACTTTGTTGCTATTAGCAATCGGCGCAGCCGCCAACATCCCGCTACTCCCCTGCAAACCAACAACGACAGGGACATGGTCGACAGAAATAAATTTTTGCAAAGCAGTTACTGTTCCCTCTGGTATAGATTTTTCGTCCTCATAAACAATCTCCACTTTCTTACCATCCTTATTTATTTGATCAAGAGCTAAATCCATCCCTCTCTGAGCCGCCTGGCCATAGTCAGACAATTGCCCGGTCAAAGAAAGAGAGCCCCCGATTTTAATCACCTCCGGCAAATTCGTCGGCACCGAGCTCCCCTTCCCCCCGTAATACCAAACCCCGGCAATAATGATAATGACAATAATTATGATCGCGAGCCATTTGGTTTGGTTAGTCATGTTATTTTATTTGTTAATTTATTTATTACTTACTACTTAATACTTACAACTTATTACTGCCCCAACGGTACAAATTGGCCGTTTTGGACCGTTTCTAATTCGAATTGGGGATTAACTAAGTCACCATTTTGATCGAAAGATAAATCACTCCTGATTGTGCCAGCTTCTTGGCCATTAACCTTATAGAGGCAAGATTTTACTTTTTCGACATTGTCACCATTATTTGATAGGCAGAAGGATAATAACTTAAGGGCATCATAACCAACAATTGAAGGAAATCCTGGCTTGGCCCCATAATTTTTCTGATACAAAGTTTCGAAATTCTTTAATAAATTGTTCCCACCAACTTTATTGTTAGGAAAGATAATTCCTTCGCCCGCCTTGCCGGCGACACTTAGATACTCCTCGCCTTTAACTACCAGTGCCATATAAACTTTGAAGGGTAATTTGAGTTCGACGATTTGTCTCATGACCATCCCTGACATTTTACGGTTACCAACAAAAAGCAAATTTTCTATCCCCTCATTTTTATATTTTAATAACATGGTCTTATAATCAGAGTCTTTCGCTTCAAACATTTGGATAAGGCCAACTTGCCCTCCGAGCTTCTTATAGATTTCAGAAAAATCAGCCGAGTAATCTTTACCCATATCGGTGTTTAAAGCAAGAACACCAACCTTGGCCTTACCTGACAGCCGAGTAATCTCGGGAACAAAATATGTGGTTTCATTTCTTACGCTTGGATGAACTCTGAAGACATAGTCGCCAGCCTTAGAAATGGCGTTGGTCTGAGCCCCGGGAGTAAGGAGGAGAACTTTATTTTTTTCGGTAATGGGAGCAATGGCTAAAGTTTGCGAAGAGCCATAATCGCCAATAATATATTTTACTTTGTCGAGATTAATTAATTTCTCGACCGCCTTAACAGCCTCTTCACTTTTATATTGCGAGTCTTCAAAAATTAAATTAATTTTTACCGATGATGAGGCATTTATCTCACTTTGAGCCAGAAGTAAGCCATTTTTTATATTATTACCATTATCAGCACTGGTGCCAGTTAAGGGCAAAATCACCCCAACCTTAATTTCTCCGCTAATTGGCGCCTGAGCCTTTTGGCCGAGACCAAAATAGAGAATGCAAACAATAATAATTACGACAATTATCGCAATGAGCCATTTGGCTGTATTTGACATGGTATTAAAAAGATTGCTTTATTAATAAAAGCGGACCTAAATTAATACTACACCCGTTTTTTAAACTTTACTACTTAAATACTTCCCACAAGCCAGGGTCACTCTCGCCGTCGATTTTGAAGAGAGTAACGCCCTTGAGACCCAGGCTATTGGCTAATTTAATTTTCGAGGCAATCGCAACCGAATCTGACAAAGTGGCAAAACGAGTCTGCTTTGTCTCGCCGGAGTTTGACGTAGGCGGAACCGTTTTGTAGTAAGTAAATGACAACTCTCCGGCCGTATTGCGCACAGGAGTCGAACCGGTACTTTTAGCCAAATCAGTAAAAGTTTTATAGGTTAAAGCGCTTAATTTTTTATAATCATAATAAGTGCCCTTGTCGATTACCTGATAAGCGTAGCCATAATTGGCCACCCCTAACACAATCTTAGTCGGACTGATTTGGTGGCTGGCATAGGCCACAAGTTTTTTCACAAAATCTAAGTCGGCCACGGGCGTATAATACCCGAGTGATTTTTTACGCTTATTGAGTAAAATATCCGCTGTCATTTGGTCATAGGCCATAATCCTGATCTCGTCACAATATTTATTGAGTTTGGCATAATCATTGGCATATTGAATCTCCTCTGGCACTTTAAGAAAGCGTGAGGTTGGTGGCAGTCGCGGTTCAATGGTACAAGACAAAATCTTTTTATCTTTATGTAATGAAATTGAGAGATCGCGAATAAAAGCGGCAAAAGTATTAAAGCTCGCCACCGTCTTACCCTCATAATCAATATCAATCCCTGCCCAATTATTATTTTTAACAATGTCGCTAATTTGTTTGATATGGGCGTCACGTGATTTTTTAGTCGCTAAAACTTTTTGAATCGCCGTGCCATTATTCCATAAAATTGAAGGGATAATTTTAACATTTTTGGCTCGGGCTGAAGCAATGAGCGAGGCCCAAGGCTCTTTAGTAATTTTCATCGGATCCCAAACTGTACCATCCGTCCTAACCTCATAGGAAAATGGCATGATTGTCGTTAATTTAGAGAGGTTAGCCTGCGCCTCAGTTATCGCCGCCGTCTTCTTCCAATATGGCACCCAAGCCGAAAATTCTAGCTTGGTGGTTGCTCCAAAGCTAGCCAAGGGTAAAAATAACAATATAAATAATACCAGTAACGTTTTTTTCATAACAAACGCATTTTAGCACACATTGCAAAAATCCTTAAATGCGGATGTTAACCAAAATTCACGATCGTGAAAAAATGTTAACAATGTTATTGATGGGGGGGGCTGAGCTCCCCCCTTTTTTTGTTTTTTAAGATTTTTATAAAAAATACGCGCGGTGGGCTAAAAAGCCCCCGCGCGCGTTAGAAAAAATTTTAGCCGAGACGGATAAACCGCCAGAAGCGGGAATGAAATGACCCCACCCCAAGAAAACGCTCTCCTTTTTTAAGGGACACAGAACCTTCATTGAGCTGGAGACCTTCTCCTTCGGGGGCAATCTCAACGACAATCAAATACTTGCCCAATTCAGAGCCTTTCAAGTCAAAGGGGAAAAATCCCAAAACAAACATTGGCACCTTTTGAGAATTTAGCTCAAGCGTTTGCCAGAGGCAATAGACTTTTTGGCCCGGGGTAAAAATCCCTATCGAGTCAGAAGCCTGACGAAGACTGGGGCCGTTGTCACAAGAGAAGGACACCGAAGAATCAGGGTCTCCTTCCCAAGAACGAAGCACCGCCGTCAAGTCATTAAGGAATTTGTCAATCATCTCTTTGTCAGCCATACAGCTAACCTCCTTTCAATGTGCGCTCTGTTTTTGAGGCCAGAGCACCGCCTCCTATTCGGCCAACAGCGGCCAAAATGACCAACCCATACAGGCTGGATTTTCTGACCATTATCATACCACACTTTAAAAACTTTAGCAAAGATATTACATCCGTGACGATCGTCAGGTTTGTAATACATTTTTATACTAAAACTTCGGGGACTAGGACTTGTCCTTTGGGCGCATGAGCGGGAAGATTTGGGCTTCACGCATGGATTTGTTCATTAAGAAGGCAAAGACGCGCTCGCTCATGCCAAAACCGCAAGTTGGGGGCATGCCATATTCGAGCGCCTCGACAAATTCTTCATCTTTCATTTGCGCTTCTTCATCCCCCGCTTCGCGCAATTTCATTTGTTCATTAAAACGGGCCAATTGGTCTTGCGGGTCATTGAGCTCACTATAACCATTACCCAATTCGGAGCCGGCAATAATCGGTTGAAAGCGTTGGGCTAGCCGCGGATTTTTTTCGTCTCGTTTAGCCAGCGGCGAAATTTCGATTGGTGTGCCTACCAAGAAGCCCGGCCCAGCAATTTGTTTGCGACAATATTTCCATAAATTATCGATCCCGCGGGTAATATTAAAACCTTTTTTGTCATAAACTATTTCTAACTCTTTGAGTTTAGCTTCGATCCCCGGCAAAGTCGCTTCAAGCACGTCAATTCCTGTCATTTTTAAAACTGTATCGCGGAAATCATAACGCTCCCATTTTTGATCCAAATCAATCTTAAATTCGCCAATCTCAAATTGTAGCGTATCAAAAACTTTTTTGGCCACGTGCTTAAAAAGATCTTCTACCAATTGCATCCCCTTTTCATAATCGGCATAGGCCAGATAAAATTCCATCTGGGTATAATCTTGGAGATGCTCAGCATCCATGCCCTCATTACGAAATTGGCGGCCAATTTCAAAAGTACGATCAAGTCCGGCCACCATTAATTTTTTTTGCCATAATTCACCAGTCGAAATCCGTAAAAACACGTCGAGGTCAAGGGCGTTATGGTGAGTAGCAAAAGGCTTAGCATCAGCCCCGCCGGCCGTGTTCTCTAAAACTGGTGTTTCCACTTCAATAAAATCTTTGCTCAGTAAAAAATTGCGCACTGCCTGCCAAAATTCGCCCCGCTTAATCACCATGGCGCGCACCTCGTCGTTTAATAAAATATCGAGATAGCGTTTGCGCAAACGCTCTTCGGTGTCTTGCAATCCAGCCCATTGATCGGGCAAGGGACGCAGGCTCTTAGCTAAAATCTTCCAGCCAATCGCCTGGATCGTTTTTTCGCCTCGTTTGGTGGTAATTAATTTGCCGGTAATTTGCACAAAATCACCAATATCAATGGTCTCCACAAAAAGATTAAATTGGGGACCAAGCTCGTCTTCTTTAAGCAAGCCTTGTAAACGATGAACCCCTTCAACCAAATCAATAAATACCAAACCGCCCTGACGGCGAAGGGCCATGATCCGACCTCCAATCGTAATTTCTTTTTCTTTGGCAGCTAAATTATCAAAATTAACAAAGGCCTTTTCTAAGCTCGTGTTGATTTCGGTTTGTGCCGGATAGGGATTGTAACCAGCTTGCCGAAGAAGCTCTAATTTTTTTATTCGTTCCTTTCGTAATTCTTCAAGCGAAGCCATGGGTTAGTAGTAAGTAATAAGTTATTTGATTTCAATGATTTTATAATTAATTTCCCCTTTGGGAGTTGTTACCTTTATTGTATCACCTTTTTTGTGACCAAGCAGTGAAGAGCCAAGGGGCGATTCGTGTGAAATTTTACCAGCGGGCAAATCGGCTTCTTCGGGACCAACGATCGCAAATTCTTCTTTGCGTCCATCATCGCGCTTGGTCGAAACCGTTGTCCCCACTTCAACCGTGCTCGCATGATGGGCCGAAATAATTTCGGCGCTTTTTAAAGTTTCTTCAAGCTCAATAATTCGATCTTCAACATCCGCCTGCTTGTCGCGCGCTTCGTGATATTCGGCATTCTCTGACAGGTCGCCCAGTGATTTGGCATACTCAAGACTCTCGGCAATTTTTTTGCGTTCTTCAGTCTTAAGATAAGAGAGCTCCCGCTTGAGCTCTTCATATTTCTCTTGGCTAAGATAGTGGTTGGCCGCTACCATGTCGGAAAGATTATAACAGATGGCCGTAATTATTTCAAATACTCGGGGGTATTAATCACCATCCAGTCAAAGAGTTGGCGCATGGCATAAACCCCGCCAAAGAGATTACTGCGTGAGCCCTTCTCCATCGCTACAACAAAAACAAAGCGGGGTGATTGGTAGGGCCAAAAACCAACCGACCAAGAATTAACCTTCTCCTTAGTTATCCCCAATTCGGCGGTACCGGTTTTGGCCGCAATTTCAACATTGGGCAAATTAAGACCCTGAGCCGTTCCCTCCAAAACCACCCGTCGCATTCCCTCATGAATAATTTTAAAATTATCAGCACTAATCGGAACCGAGGCTTGAATAATGGCCTGTTCTGGTTTGATCTTAAAGATAGTGGGTTGAATCAGTTTTCCACCGTTGGCAATCGCGGCATAAGCCCGCGCCATTTGGATCGGGGTAACCAAAACCCCATATTGACCGATGGCCGTGTGATAAGTATCTCCCAGACGCCAGGGTTCACCCTTAAAGTTTTTTGCCTTCCAGGCCGGGCTCGGGATGACCCCCTCTTCTTCACCAGGTAAATCGATCCCGGTCTTTTGGCTTAAACCAAAGAGCTTAGCGTATTTACCGATATTTTCGATACCCAGACCCTTTTGTCCCCCAAAGCCACCGCCAATAATGTAAAAATAAACGTTTGATGACACTGCAATCGCCCGACGCATATCCACGGTGCCATTATTCTTCCAATCTTTAAAAATAGTTTTTTGAGTTTTATCATAAGGGTTAGGAACGACCAATTCGCCATTGGTAACAAAATTCTTTTGCGGATCAACCGTTTTTTCGGTTAAAGCGCCAAGAGCCACAAATGGTTTAAAAATTGAGCCAGGAGTATAAAGCCCGCCAATCGCTCGATTGAGCATAATATTTGTTTTACCCGAAAAATACTCGTCAATGGTTTTAACATCTTTACCAAATGAAATAATGTTTGAGTCGTAATCGGGGTAACTAACCAGCGACAAGATCTCCCCCGTTTGCACATCCATAATCACCC
>JBAZNO010000005.1:0-14235 GCA_041649195.1 Minisyncoccota bacterium
TCGCTTCAGCCGGCCGATTTTATGAAATTGGTTTTGGTGTTAATGTTGGCTAAATATTTTTCGAAACGGCATATTGAAATTGCCAATATTCGCCACATTATTGTCTCTGGTCTCTACGCCTTTATTCCCTTTGTTTTTGTTTTGCTCCAGCCCGATTTTGGCTCGGCCTTAATTATTTTTTTAATTTGGCTGGGGATGATTTTGGTATCAGGCGTATCTAAGAAACACTTGGCTTTTTTAGCAATTGCTGCCGTGTTGGTATCGGTGGGGGCTTGGTCGCTAGTTCTTCATCCTTATCAAAAAGACAGAATCATGACCTTTGTTCATCCGCTCGCCGATATCCACGGTTCGGGCTATAACGCTTTTCAGTCGACGGTGGCCGTGGGCTCGGGCCAAGTTTTAGGCAAGGGGGTTGGCTATGGCACGCAATCACGACTCAAATTTTTGCCTGAATATCAAACCGACTTCATCTTTGCCGCTTTTGCCGAAGAGTGGGGGTTGATTGGCGTTTTAATTTTATTCCTCTTATTCGGCGTAATTATTTGGCGTATTTTGGCTAATGCTTTGGTTGGCGCGACAAATTTTGAAACCTTATTTGGGTTGGGTCTGGCGATTATGTTTCTCTCGCATTTCATCATCCATGTCGGGATGAATATCGGGATTTTGCCCGTCACTGGTTTGCCGATGCCTTTTATGAGCTATGGTGGATCACACCTTTTTGCCGAATTTGCCGGCCTCGGCATTTTAATGGGCATGCGCAAATACTCCCTCTCCTTCCACCGTGACGATGCCAAAAACGAATTCATCGGCCCGCAGTAGCCACTCGATTGTAACCGGTTATTTTTAAGGTTATAATTTGTTTATTATTAATAAAAAAATAATATGATGATTTTCAGATTTCTCCTTGCTTTTTTTAGTTATTCTTTTTCTATTCTTTATTTTATTTACCCCATTATATTTTTAGTTGGATTATTTTTATCCTTTAAAGTGTCGAGGGGTTTAACTGGGTCTCAATATGCTATGGCTAGGGCCGTTTTTTTAATTTTTCTAGTTTTAACAATTATCAACATCGGCTTCTTTCTTACTGCCTTTTTCTATCCTTTCTTTTACCCTAATGCTTATTAGCTCTTATATAACCCCACTGTTTTTTTGGCCGTCTTTTTGAGAGAGAAATAAAAATAGTATGAAAGGTGAAAATAATTACGCTTTTATTGATAGCCAGAATTTGAATCTATCAATTTTGGATTTGGGTTGGAAATTGGATTTTGCCAGATTTAGAATTTTTCTCAAAGAGAGGTATGGCGTGGCTAAAGCCTATATTTTTATTGGTTATGTCAAAGACAATGAAAAACTATATGATTTTTTGCGTTTAGTTGGTTACGAATTAATTTTTAAACCAACGCTGGAATATAAGGATCGGACGACCAAGGGTAATTGCGATGCCGAATTAGTTTTACAGGCGATGATTGATTATCAAAATTATGATAAAGCGGTTTTGGTGACTGGTGATGGTGATTTTCATTGTTTGGCCAAATATCTAGCTAACAATCACAAATTGGGAAAATTGTTAATTCCGAACGAATTTAGTTACTCGGCTTTATTAAAAAGAATAGATACTAAAGATGAAAAATTTTTGACGTTCATTAATCGATCTCAAGAAATATTAGAATATAAGAAAAGGGCCCAGTAAGGACGAAACCTTAAAGGGGCCTTTTCGTGATGATTGTTTAAATGATAGCAAAATGGCTAAAAAAGTCAAGCCCTAATTTCTATACAACCCCACTGTTTTTTCTACCATCTTCTTTAGCGAGAAATTGGCGGTCACACGCTGACGGAGGTTTTTGCCGGCGAGGTCACAATACTTCGGTTTTTTGAGCATGAAGAGGAGAGACTTTTTAATTTCTTCCACATTGCCGGGTGGCACCAAGATCCCGAGTTCGGGGTCGGTAATCACTTCGGGGATACCACCAACTTCGGAGGCGATGATCGGGAGACCGGCGGCGCCGGCCTCAAGGATTACATAAGGGAGAGCCTCGGTGCGGGAGGTGAGGGTAAAAATATCGAAGGCTTTAAGATAGGCCCGAGCGTCTTCAACTCGACCCAGAAAGTGGATGCGATCTTCGAGTCGACGGGCGCGAGCGAGCCGTTTTAATTTGTCTAATTCCTCACCCTCGCCAATAATCATCAGATTGGTTGACCAACCAAGCGAGCTCCCCAAAAGGGCGCGAACGGTTAAAGAAAAGGCGTCAATCAATAAATCAAGACCCTTATTGGGGTGGAGTTCGGAGACGGTACCAATCCAAAAACGATCATTGTGGCCGGCAAAAATTTCGCGTCTGGCTACTGATTTTTCAAAAAATTTAATCGGTGGTAAACCGTTGTGGATGGTCGTAACTTTGTTCATTACAAAGGGCCAGTCAAAAATTTGCTCGCGCAGGCAATCGGCCACAGTGATAATTTCGTGACTAAAAATGAAGGACAACCAATGGCTAAATTTTATTAAAGTTTTTTGCCAACCCGGGCGCTCTTCGTTGTGGGCTAAGCCATGAACGGTAAAAATAATTTTGGGTACTCGGGCCAATCGGCCGGCGAGGGAGCCGAGGCCGCCAATTTTTGAGCTATTTAAATGGATGATTTGTGGTTTCTCCTGTTTAAAAATCTGGAGAAGTTGCCAAAATGATTTTAGATCTTTAGTAAAATTAACATTGCGACCTAATTCGGGAATTTTAATGGTCTTAATTCCCATGCCTGCCAACTTTTTTTCGAGGGTCTCAAATTCGCCCATAATTACGGTCACCTCAAATTCGGCCCGGGGGAGAGCCGTCGCCAATTCATAGACATAACGTTGGGCGCCACCCCAATTGCCTTTGGTAATGAGGTAAAATATCTTTGTTTTATTCAACATAAAAATACCCTAGCGGTATGCGGTAAATATAGCATAATTCGCCTTTTTGGTGTATGCTGTTGCCAATTATGAAGATCACGTCCAAAAAGGAGACCTGGGTGCTCTTGGTGGGCGATATTATCGTCTTTTGCGTGTCCCTTTGGCTAACCCTTTTTATCCGAAACGCTGAATATCCGAGCGGGGAGGTTTTTTCTTCGTTGCTTGAACCGTTCTCTTTTATTTTTATATTGTGGGTATTGGTTTTTTATATTGCCGATCTGTATGGCAAGCACACTTCAATTTTCCGTCGCAAATTGCCACGGGTCATTTTTAACGCTCAACTCGTTAACTCAACGATTGCCATTATCTTCTTTTATTTTGTTCCTTATTTTGGCGTCACCCCCAAGACCCTTTTATTTGTTGATTTATTTATCTCTTTCTTTTTGCTGTTTGGCTGGCGGGGCTGGCTGGCACCAAACATTCACTTAAATTTGCCAGAGAAAATTTATTTTGCTTGCCGTGGGCAAGAGGCGAATGAGGTGATGGCCGAAATAAAAAATAATCCTGGTTATAACATCACGATTGCTCGCGAGACTGAAATTAAGGATATTAAAAAAACAGGTATCACCGCGATTGTGGTGGACCTTTACGATGAAGCCATCGCCGAAGCGCTGAAGAATTTTTATGGGATGATTTTTTCGGGGATTCGTTTTATCCCGCTTCACACTCTCTATGAAGAACTTTTTGATCGCGAACCGGTTCTCTCAATTAAAGAACAATGGTTCCTTGAAAATATTTCGAATCGACCCAAACCAGTTTATGACGGTCTCAAAAGGCTGATGGACACCGTCGTGGCCGGTTTGCTGGGGCTTCTCTCTCTTGTTTTTTACCCGTTTGTTTATCTGGCGATTAAGACCGAAGATAACGGAGTAATTTTTAGCGAGCAAGAGCGAGTCGGCAAAGACAATCAGGTTATTAAATTATTAAAGTTTCGCACCATGACCAACCCGAATGAAAATGGCGAGTGGGGCAAAGAAGAAAATAAAGTAACGAAAGTTGGTCACTTTTTACGCAAGACACGGATTGATGAGTTGCCCCAACTCTGGAATATTTTGCGGGGAGATATTTCGTTGATTGGTCCGCGACCCGAATTTCCTGATCCGGTAGCACTTTATAGCCAAGATATCCAATATTATAATATTCGCCACATCATCAAGCCGGGGCTCTCAGGCTGGGCCCAAATTAAACAGGAATATGAGCCTCATCACGGGGTGGATATTGATGGTACACGGATGAAATTTTCTTACGATTTGTATTATATTAAAAATCGTAGTTTTTGGTTGGATCTTTCGATTTCACTTAAGACAATTAAAATTCTTTTAATGCGGAAAGGGAGATAATTATGATTGTTGATGGCAAGGCTCTGGCTGAAAAAATAAAAGTTGAACTTAGCGAAAAGCTAAAAGCTCAAAGCTTAAAGCCTCGGTTAGAGGTTATTTTGGTTGGCGATAATGTGGTGTCACAGAAATATGTTGAACGAAAGAAAAAAATGGGTGAAGAAATCGGGGTCGAAGTGGTGGTGCACGAATTGCTAGGAGACATTACCCAAGCTGATTTAGAAGAAGAAATAGAGAAATTAAATAATAACGAAAGAGTAAATGGGATTATTGTGCAACTTCCGCTCTCAGCTCAAATTGATGAGCAAAAGATTCTTAATCTAGTCTTGCCCGATAAAGATGTTGATGCCTTAAGTAACGAGGCCAAAGTTTTGTCACCAACGGTTGGCGCTATCCGGGAAATATTAAATCGAAACTCAGTTTCGATAAGAGGTGAAAAAGTAGTGGTTGTTGGTAATGGCAAGTTAGTTGGACGACCGGTATCTATCTGGCTAACTCAAGAAGGCGCTAATGTTGAGGTGATTGATATCGAGACCAAAAATCCTGAAGAGATTTTGCGCGGAGCTGATATTATTGTGAGTGGGGCAGGGAAGCCAAATTTGATTACGCCTGATAAAATAAAAGATGGCGCCGTTTTAATCGACGCTGGCACTTCTGAATCTGGTGGCCAAATAAAAGGTGACGCCGACCCCGCCTGTGCCGACAAATGCTCGCTCTTTACTCCCGTCCCCGGCGGTGTTGGCCCCCTCACCGTGGTAATGCTTTTCAAAAACCTGCTCGAACTCAATCGCTAGACAACCCCATTTTTTAGGGGTATAACTTAATTAGACTTTTGTCAAAGGCTAGGTGTGTCACCTGGCTATAACCTTAATGTCGGAGGGGAGACCCCTCAATCGACACGAAAAGGAGTCATCATGGAAGCAGGTAGTGAGAACGATGCCAAATTGAGAAACGAACTTTTGGGACTTAATTGTCTTTGGGAATTGGAGCACAAGATTCTTCTTGAACCAAATTACCAGAGTGCGACAGAAAGGGCTTATTTTGCGACGGCGATCAGGTTGATCTTGGAAGAGAGGGTTTTTGGATATCTCGAAGAGGATCCGCTGGTGGGCTTTGGCGACGCAAAGGTGATTAAAAAGTCGAGGGTGAAGGGTGCGGAAATGGACAAATTTATCGCACCAAACGCTTTTCGTCTACCTCCATCCGAAAGTCGAGATGAGTGGTTTGAAAGTGTCGGTGTCGACAACTTGAAGGAGTCTCCGAACGGTCGGGGTATTTACTTTCATCTTGGCGAAGATATTTCCAGTCCGATGAGTTATATCTCTCGGGCGTGGGGTGTCTCCCAGAGCCAGACGCTCATTATCTGGGAATTTCACATCATCCCAGATGGTCCTAAACCCGGACGCATCATTAAGATTGTCTCTCGGGGGACTACTTGGGAAGAGTTATTCAACCTCGCCATAACCGATACTGTTCCGGTTGAGTACATGCTCGAGAGTCTTTTTGGCTATCTTGACGGATTGACTCGGAGAAGAGAACGTCTCTGGTCCCTTGCCAAAGAGCGGTCTCGGGGGGCAGAAAGACTTTCTAGCTTACTTCTCCGTAAGCGACAGGCGACGGCGTGGCAAGCAGAAAAGAATTCAGAGTAATATCGCGATATTAAAGGCGGGCCCCGCGGTCCGCCTTTAGCATGAATAGTGATTTTTTAGATTAGTATATAAATAAACGGTCGTACAATTATGTGCTAATTAGGTAGATTTGTTATAATAAATAAGTGTTAAATTCTTTAATTTATTTTTGTGCTGTGATTTTGCCGTGGATTTTGGGCATTGGGTTGGCGGGTTATTTTTTTGTTACCAAAAAGAAAATTGCGGCGGTGCGGTTGATTGGGCTTTCGTTTCTTGGCGCCATTATTGCTTGGTTTTTGGCTAGCTTATATAAATATAATTTTCCGTCACCTCGGCCATTTGAAATCTACGATAATCTTAAACCTTTATTTATAACGGGGAGGGGAGACGCTTTTCCCTCCGGTCACGCGACTTTTTTCGGCGCGCTAGCGATGGGCGTGTTTTTGCAAAATCACCCTTCGACTTCGCTCAGGGCGAGAATCTTCGATCTCGTTTTTATCATTGGCGCCACTTTAATTGCCATTGCTCGGGTGTTAGCCAATGTTCATTCACTCCTTGATGTCATCGCCGGCCTCATTTGGGGCGCCCTTGTCTCAATTATTGTCTGGCTGATTTACAATAAAATTTATCCGAAATAGGTTGATTTTTCCTTATTTTCGCCTATAATACGGCCATATGACAAAGATCCGATTTTGGGCCATTATCCTGCTTTTAGCGGGAATTTTGATTGGCTATTTTAATTATTACTCGCAAATTAATCCAGAGTGGAGTTTTTATAAACCCTTCAAATTGGGCCTCGACCTCTCGGGCGGGAGTCGCTTGACCTATGAGGCTGATGTCTCGCGTCTTAATCCGGCTGATGTGCCTGACGCCATGTCGTCCTTGCGCGAAGTGATTGACCGTCGCGTTAACGTTTTTGGTGTTTCTGAACCGATTGTCCAAACTGAAAGTTCGGCCCTTTCGGGTACGACCTATAACCGTTTGATTGTGGAATTGCCCGGGGTAACTGATATTAAAGAGGCGACCAAGATGATCGCCAAAACACCTTTATTGGAATTTCAGGTTTTAAAGCCGGGGGTGACTGAAGGCAACGCCAGCTCAACCGATTTCATCGCGACTGGTTTGACTGGCCAATATTTAAAAAAGGCCCAAGTGTCTTTCAATCAAAATTCTTTGTCACCTTCAATTTCGATTGAATTTAACGCTGAAGGAGCAAAACTTTTTGCCGCTATCACTAAGGCTAACGTAAATAAGCCGGTGGCGATTTTGCTTGATGGCAATATTATTTCGGCGCCAAACGTTCGCGAAGAAATTCGTGATGGTAAGGCTGAGATTAGCGGACAATTTACCGTTGATGAAGCGAAGAATTTGGTTCGCGATCTTAATCTTGGCGCTTTGCCGGTGCCAATCAAATTGGCTTCGACCGAAATTATCGGCGCTACTCTTGGTAGTGAAGCGGCGCAAAAGGGTGTGGGGGCTGGCCTCATTGGCTTGTTCATCGTTGCTGTCTTTATGATTCTTTGGTATCGCTTGCCCGGTTTGGTAGCCGTTATCTCACTCTCAATTTATGTGATGTTAATGCTCGCCATCTTTAAGATGATGCCAGTGACCTTAACTGCGGCCGGTATTGCTGGGTTCATTCTCTCAATCGGTATTGCCGTTGACGCCAACGTTTTAATTTTCGAACGTTTTCGCGAGGAGCTTAAAGCCGGGAAGGGGATGCATGAGGCCACGAAAGAAGGCTTTCACCGGGCCTGGTCCTCGATTCGCGATTCTAACCTCTCCAGTATTATCTCGGCCGCGATCCTCTTTTGGTTTGGTACCAGCTTGATTAAAGGTTTCGCGCTTACTCTGATGCTCGGTATTATCGTGAGCATGTTCACGGCGATTGTCGTGACCCGAACTTTTCTTTTTGCTCTTGGTTTTCGTAACCAGGTCGGCATTACCAAATTCTTATTCGGTAGCGCTTTCTTCAAGCACTAATAGTTCGACAAGCTCACTATAAAAATAAAAATATGCAAATTGTAAAATACAGACGAATTTTCTTCACTGGCTCACTGATCTTAATTGTGATCGCTCTTTACTCGTTATTCTCCTTTGGTCTTAATCTTGGTTCGGACTTTACCGGAGGCACAGTGATGGAAATTGAGTATAACGGAGCGCGACCAAATGTCGCTGATGTTAAAACCGCTTTAGTTGCGACCAAATTAGAGAGCTTATCAGTAGTGCCAATGGGGGAGAAGGGTTTGATTGTTAAAGCCAAGGTTATTAGTGAGACCGAAAAAGATATTGTAACCAAGGCCTTATCGCTTGATGGCAAAGCCCAATTTACCGAAAAAAGATTTTCGCAAGTTGGTCCGTCGCTTGGTAAAGAATTGTCACGTAAGGGGATGATTGCAATTGTATTAGTGGTTTTGTTAATCATCATTTTTGTGGCCATTGCCTTTCGCCAGGTCTCTAAGCATTATATGGCGTCATGGAAGTATGGGGTGGCCGCTATCGTTGCTCTCATTCACGATATTACTATTAGTGCTGGCGCGATGGCTTTGCTCGGACATTTTTATGGGGCCGAAGCGGATGCACTCTTTCTCACGGCGCTCCTAACCATTCTCGGCTTGTCGGTTAACGACACGATAGTAGTGTTTGATAGAATTAGAGAGAACTTAAATCGACATGCCAGTAATGATTATGCTGAAGTGGTTGGGATTAGTATTAACGAAACTTATATTCGTTCAATCAATACGGCCCTCACTATCATTATCACCTTAATTTGTTTGCTAATCTTTGGACCAGAATCTACTCGTTATTTCTCCGCCGTTCTTCTTGTTGGTATGGCGATTGGTACTTACTCCTCAATCTTCATTGCCTCCAATCTCTTGGTGGAATGGGAAGCCTGGCAACGGGGGCGCTTAGTGGCAAAGGTGAAAAAATAGGGTTAAAAATAAAGGCTTGTAGGGAGTCTGTTGAATCATTGACGGTCTTAAATTAAACACGTCCTAGCCCCTCTACTTATTGGAGACGTTCAGCAAGATCAGGGCAACCAAATTTTTCTTGTTAAATGGTATAATCTTAGGATTATTACTAATTTATAAAAATATGAAGATATTTAAAACCTGGGTATTTAAGTGGTGGGAAGTGAGCCTTATAAAGCTCTGTCTATTATCGCTTGGCATTTTATTGGGTCTATATTTCTACGATTACCTTGTCGGGCTTGTCGCTCTTTGGTGGGTATTTTTTGTCGTAACGACAATCTATTTTATCGTTCGGATGTTAGGGAAAAATAACCCCAAAAGCCTTGTTTAAATTTTAGAATCGTGCTATTATTGTAGTCGAGCTTGTTTTTGAGTTTATTTTTTACTCAATTATTTTGTATGGACAAAACTAAAGGAAAATTAACGGAATATTGGGATAATTTATTGTTTGGCCATCTTCCGGCTCACGCCAACCTAGACAAGGTCGGGGAGGAGGTCAAGGAACATTATCTTTTCGTCAGGCTTATGTGGATGAGGTTTATTATCCCCTTGGTCGCTTTTTATCTAGTTATGGGGCTGGTTTTTCGCATTAATATTTTTGGGGCCCTGTTCCTATCTCTTTTGGTTTTTATTTATAGCAATATTTTGCCTGATGCGGATATTTTAATTAAGAAAACTCCCGAAGGCAAAAGCGAATCTCTCTGGTACGAGATTTTCTTCTTGCTTTGCTTTGCGCCGATTGTTGTTTATTATGTTTTTCACGGAAAAGCCAAGCCTCTATTCTCTAATACTTTTAAACCTTTTCATGGTCTTAAAGCGGCCTTGGTCTGGGCAATCTTTCTGTTTATTTTAGGTAGTCTATTTTGGCCAGACTTCTTGCTTAAGAGTTTGATGCTCCCAATTTTTGGTTTCGTCGGATATCTTTTTCATCTTGTCGTCGATGATGTCATCAAACTGTTCAGTTTTAGGGGTAAAAAATAAAGCCTGGTGTTTCCCGTTTATTGTCGAAAAAACAACGGGTTTTTGCTACAATGAAGACCATGGAAAAGCCTTGGCATTTGCTGTCCCTTAAGGAGGTGTTTAAATTTTTAGGGTCATCAATTAACGGGCTTACTGACAAAGCTGCTGAAGAAGGGCTTAAAAAATATGGAGCGAATATCTTGCCCCAAGAAAAGCCCTATTCAAAATTAAAGCTTTTCTTTAGTCAATTTAATAATCCCTTAATTGCCATCCTCCTTTTTACTTGTGGTGTTTCTGTTTATCTTGGACATTATTCAGACGCCATTTTCGTTATTGTTGTTTTACTTATAAATATTCTCGTCGGCTTCTACCAAGAAAATAAAGCCAATGCTTCAATCAAGGCTCTTAAGAGAATGGTTAAAATCTCCGCTCGCGTTTTACGAGACGATAACAAGAAAGAGATTGATAGCTCCGAGTTGGTTCCTGGTGACATTATTTATCTAAGAGCTGGCGATAAAGTTCCAGCTGATGCCAGACTGCTTGAACAGAAAGATTTAAGGGTTAATGAAGCGAGCTTAACGGGAGAATGGTTAGCTGTGTCTAAATCAATCAACGCTGTTCCTGAAAAATCTCCACTAGCCGAGAGAGTAAATATGGTTTATATGGGAACAATTATTGAGGAGGGCACAGCTACCGCTATCGTTGTCGAAACTGGACCCAAAACCGCTTTTGGGGGGATTGTCTCTCTTCTTAAAGAAACAAAAGAGCGCCAGACTCCTTTACAGCAAAAAATTGCTTCTCTTTCTCGCCTGGTGGGAATCTTTATCATGTCAATTGTTGGCCTGGTAATGCTGATTGGTTATTTTACCGAGAAAACTTTTGCTGAAATCTTTATAGCCTCATTGGCGCTAGCGGTCTCCGCCATTCCTGAAGGATTATTGCCGGCAATCACCGTTATCTTAACTCTCGGGATGAGACGTATTCTCAAGGAAAAAGGCTTAGTTCGAAAACTTATTGCTAACGAAACCTTAGGCAGTGTGACGGTGATCTGTACTGATAAAACGGGCACACTAACCGAGGGCAAAATGCAGGTGAGCCATATTCTTACTGGTACCAACGAGCTTTTAAATAACAGCAATGAACCAATGATAGACATAACGAAAGCCAATGGTTTAGAATCTCACATTCTCGCTCTTAAAGCGGCCGTTTTATCTAACGAAGCTTTTATCGAGAATCCCGATGACGAATTTCATAATTGGGTAGTGCGTGGCCGACCAACCGAACGAGCTCTTTTGATTGCGGGAACTCACGCCGGTCTTTCTCAAAAAAGATTACTAGAAGAGTACCCTTTGATTGATAAACTGGGGTTTAAATCCGAAGCTAAGTTTTCAGCTTCGCTTCATCATAATCTAAATGGCGGGAAGATTTTATATGTCATTGGCGCGCCAGAAATAGTTTCGGCTCGCTCGATCGATTTTTATGTTGACGGGAAAAAAGAACGGCTTGATTCGGATTCTCATAAAAGTTTACTGGTTAAACTTGAAGCTCTCACTCAAAAAGGATTGAGGGTTATTGCCTGCGCTTATCAAGAATTTTCACCAAATGAGGATGTCAAAAATCTAGAAGAAAGTTCTAAACAATTGACTCTTATCGGTTATGTCGCGATTAAGGATCCCTTGCGTGAAGATGCTCGAGATTCCATCGCTTTAGCCAAACGAGCCGGTATCCGGATAGTTTTAATTACGGGTGACCACCGCCTAACGGCATTATCAATTGCTAATGAGGTGGGTATTGATTCGACCGAAGAGACAATTATCGAAGGCAAAGATATTGATCTCCTTTCTGACCAAGAGTTAGCCGAAAGAGCCAAAACAATTTCTATTTATGCCCGAGTCTCTCCCGAACACAAGCTTCGTATTGTCCAAGCTCTACAAAGCCAAAAGGAAGTTGTAGCGATGCTTGGTGATGGTGTAAATGACGCCCCAGCCCTTAAAATGGCCGATGTCGGTGTCGCTGTTGGCTCTGGTACTGATGTGGCCAAAGAGGTGGCTGATATGGTGCTTCTCGATGATAATTTCAAGACAGTGGTCAAAGCGATTGAGCAGGGCCGAGTCATTTTTCAAAATATTCGTAAAGTTTTTGTTTATTTAGTCGCCGACGATTTTTCGGAATTATTTTTGTTTTTAGCGGCGATGTCCTTAGGTTTACCACTGCCCCTCGTTGCCGCCCAAATTCTCTGGATTAATTTGGTTGAAGATGGTTTCCCTGATATTGCCCTGACGACCGAACAAGAAATAGCTGGCGTGATGGACGAGAAACCAAGAGACCCTGATGAACCAATTTTAAATAAACCGCTACGTAATTGGATGATCTCTATCTTCTTTATTTCTGGTCTGGCTGCCCTCTTGTCTTTTATTGGTTTTTGGCGATATACGGGTAGTCTTGAAATTGCTAGGACGATGACTTTTGCTTTAATGTGTTTTGACTCGCTAACCTTTGCCTTTATTGTCCGTTCGTTTAAGCGACCATTATGGCGAAAAGACATTTTTTCTAATAAATTCCTAAACGGTGCGGTCGTGATTAGCTTTGTTTTGTTATTGCTAGCTGTCTATTTTCCACCACTTAACAAAATTTTATCAACTCAACCACTGGTCATTACTAGTTGGTTCATGATCATGATGGTTGGTATCGTTGAGATCATTTTAATCGAGAGTATGAAGAAGAAAATATTTAATAACCATGTTTAATGATCTTTTTAAAACACTAAGAGCTTTGTTTTTGGGCTTTAATATCCCCAATAGACATACGGCTCGGCGGGAAAAGATAATTTTAGAGTATAAAAATCAAAAACCTTTGCACGAGGCCTTTTCTTTGGTGATGAAAAAATTGATCGAGGCTTTGCTCAGTCAAGGAAAATATAAGTATCAATTGAGTGTTCGGGTTAAAGATATTGAAAAATTAGAAGAAAAAATCGAACGAAAACATAATCTAGGAGCAAGATATAAAAGGTTAAGTGATATTGAAGATTTAGTCGGGATCAGAATAATATTTTATACCGAAGCCGATAAAGAGGCTTTTCTTAAAGATTTAAAAAATGAAATTATGGGAAACATTCGAATTGAGGAGATCGAACGAGATTCGGGATATATGGCAACACACGCCATCGTCAGCCTTGGCCGTAGACGATTAAAATTAGTGGAGTACGAGCCATTTAAAGGGCTAAAATGTGAAATTCAGATCACCTCAGCCATTTACCATGCCTGGGCAGAGCTTGAACATGATCTTATCTACAAAGACATTAATGGCCTAGAAAAACTTTACCCCGATAAATATAAATTAGCTAAAGAAAAATTGAGGGAAATCTTAAATAAATATATCAAAAGAGCCGTGGCAGAGTTTGAGGAAGTTATGAGAGAAATTAACGACAGGAAAGATTGGGGTGGTAAATAAGTTATTTTGGGAGTATGATATAGCCAATGGCATTGCCCTTATTTAAAAATATATATGGCACAGTTTTGATCGCCCTGCGAGATCTTGGGGGAACCGCTTCGGTTAAGGACGTTGAAAATAAAGTGGCAGAAATATTAAACTTGCCAGAGGAAGACAGAAAGAAAATGCATCGAGACAACCAAACCAAATTAAGCGAACGAGTCGCTTGGGCGCGCTATTACCTCAAAAGGAAGGGTTTCCTTGAAAGTTCTAAGAGAGGGACCAGCGTCTTGAGTGAGAAAGGGAAAAATGCCAATATCTCTGGTTTATAATTGGGAAGCCCGATAATGAGGTGGAGTTCTCCTTGCGAGGCGGGCTTCTGTTTTTACGGCCCAGTTAGGCCACTTTTTGGTTCTGGTCCTGAGCGAAGTCGAAGGGTTGACGGGGTTATTTTTTCCTGTATAATGGCCTAGTTATCAGCTTAAGGGCTGGTAGTATTTAGATAGTCCCTTGTCAATTGAAGCATCAAAAAAACGACCCTATCGAAATAGGGTCAACCAGAAAATGTAGAAGAAAACCCCGCCGTGGGCGGGATAAATGTTTTTTCTTCTGTTCCGTTCTATTAAGCTAAATCAAATTGCTTTTACATTAGAGTTTGATCTTGGCTCAGGATGAACGCTGGCGGCGTGGATAAGGCATGCAAGTCGAATGCCACACTGCGAACACGAGTCTCTCGCGTTTGGAGTGTGGCATGGCGAACGAGGTAGTAACACGTGGGAATTTCCCCCAGAGTCGAGCATAACTGGCCGAAAGGCCAGATAATTCTCGATGGTCCCTGAAGCCGTAAGGCTGAAGGGTAAAGATTTATCGCTCTGGGAAAAGCCTGCGAGATATCAGCTAGTTGGTAAGGTAATGGCTTACCAAGGCTATGACGTCTAGGGGAGCTGAGAGGCTGACCCCCACCG
>JBAZNO010000006.1:0-14222 GCA_041649195.1 Minisyncoccota bacterium
CAAAGGGATCGATACCTTTTTTGACGACATCGCCGGCTTGGCTCAAAAATGCCAATATGCTGATTGCACCCATACTCACGAGCCGGGTTGCGAAGTTGTTGGGGCGGTGAAATCTGGCACAGTGGATAAAGATAAATATTCCAATTATCTCAATCTTAAAAAAGAAGCCGAGTATTATGAGATGAATGATGTTGAAAAAAGGAAAAAAGATCGCCAGTTCGGGAAGTTTAAGAAAAACGCTCTAAAAGAGCTAGCTGATCTTTAGTCAATCCGAACATAAGCAGGGTTTGCCGGGGACATTTTAATTGGTATACTAAGGCTATGCAAAAAATAGCTACGAGAATCTTTATTTATTCGTCAATTGCTTTTGGAGTTGTCGGAATTTTATTGGTTTTGTTTGGCGGACCGAACGATAATGCCCCAGTGAACCAGTTTTTTATGAGACTTGTCCTAGCCTGCGTTTTTATTATCTTGCCCTCGTTTGCCCTAAGTGTCGCCGGTAAATATTTAAGCAAATAAATTTTAAAAGTAAAATCTAGTCATGAATAAATTGGGCATAAGTTATGATGAGGCGCGGGCGTTGGTTAATAAATATATTCCCGACAAAATCACCCAACTTCATTTGCGCGAGACGGAGGTTTTTATGCGCGCGCTGGCCCGGCGTTTGGGCGAAGATGAGGAGGAATGGGGGATCATCGGTTTGCTCCACGATCTTGATTGGGAATTAACGAAAAATAATGTGGCCGAACATTGCGTCAAGGTCCGCGAATTATTGCAAGAAGCGGGGGGAACAGATTATTTGATCGAAACGATTACCTCCCACGGCTATGGTTTAGATTTGATCCCCAGTCTCAAAGAAAAACAGCGTTCAACTAATGTGGAATATTGTTTGGCGGCGAGCGAAACCTTAACGGGCATTATTATCGCTGCCGCGCTTGTTTTGCCTGATAAAAAATTGGCTTCTGTCCAGCTGAAATCTCTTGGCAAACGTTTTAAAGAAAAAGCTTTTGCGGCCAAATGTGATCGCCAGATTGTGTTGGAGTGTGAAAAAGCAAATATTCCGCTCGAAGAATTTTTGCAAATTGGCCTCACTGCCTTACAGGGGATTGCTTCCGAATTGGAGCTCTAGATTAAGGCAAGTTGAGGTCGCGACTGTTGGGAAATAGACACGGTCTCTCGGTTTTTAATCGTTTGTTCATTTTCTATTTGTATATTACAATAGTGCTTCATATGGGCAATCTCTCGATAGAAGATATTGTTAAAGAATACCTCGCGCCGATTTATCGTTTTGCCTACCGGTTAGTGGGCAATGAAAATGATGCTTCGGATATTGCCCAAGAGGTGATGGTTAAGGTGTGGAAGAATTTGGGCAAATACGATCCGGCCCAAGAGCTCAAGCCCTGGCTATTTAAAATTGCTCGCAACACGTCGATTGACTGGTTGCGTCGACGTCGGCAAATCCCATTTAGCGCGCTTGATAGTGTCGACGAAGAGGGGGGTGCCAAATCTTTTGCTGATAATGTGGTTGACCTCGAATTATTGCCCGACGAGATTTTTGCCCAAGCTGAGATTAAAGAAAAATTTAAACAAGCGCTCGAAAAACTCCCGCTTAATGAGCGCGTGATCGTTTCGCTTCATCTAGAAGAAGGGTTAACTTTTGACGAAATTTCTAAGATTGAGGACCGATCGCTAAATACGGTTAAAAGCGCCTACCGTCGATCGCTCGTCAAATTAAGGGCTAATTTGGGCGTAATTGCACCAAAATAAGGCTTAGCTCCGTATCGTGGATTAATGAGTCAAAATATAAGAAAATTATTTGAAGCGACTCAAGCAGTGGGTTTGTCGGCTGATTTGGACGAACGGGTTTACGCTCGGCTAGAGCAAGAGCAAAAGAAATTAGCTAAGCGCCATCTCTTGATTTTTGGTTTGGCCGATGCTTTTTCGGCCGTCGGCCTTGTGGTCTCGGTCTTTTATTTGGTTAATCTTTCGGCCGGATCTGGTTTTTATAACTATTTGTCACTTTTTTGGTCAGACGGCGGGTCAATCGCTCTTTATTGGCATGAGCTGGCTTTGTCCCTCGTCGAATCCTTGCCAATGCTCGGGGTAATCATTTTTCTTGGTGTTGCTCTTATTCTCTTACTTTCTTTGGCGAAAACACTTTCTAATCTAAAGGCATTTTATTATCAAACTAATTCTTTCGCTTAAAAATTGCCATGTTGTATTTAAAAAATCTAAGTCGTTCAAAAATTTTTCAAATTGTTATTGTGGTGATTATTATTTTGATTGCCCTCATTTTTGTTTTTCAGGCGGGCCGCTTCGTTGGCCTTCGCCAGGCAATGTTTTCTGGTCGAATGGGCGATAATTATTATCGCGCTTTCGAAGGACCCGGTCGTGACTCCAAGATGGGTCCGCGCGGTTTTTGGGCCGATAACTTACCTAATGGTCATGGCGCTGTTGGTAAAATTATAAAAATTAATTTACCCACGATTATTGTTGTTGGCCCAGATGATGTAGAGAAAGTGATTAAAATTGACGATGATACCATCATTCGCCGTTTTCGCGACACGATTAAGGGGGGAGACTTGAAGGTTGGTGATTTTATTGTGGCTGTCGGTAGCGATGATAATGATGACTCACAAATTGAAGTAAAGTTGATTCGTCTTTTGCCCCCACCTCCTTTGGCCTCGACGACCCCTAAACAATAAAATCAGATGAAAAATATTTGGTCTAAAATCAAAACTAATTTTCGTTGGTCACGGCTAAAAAATTTTGCGTTTGACCATAAGGTTATCAGTCTGATTATTATTTTAGTGGTTATTTTTGTTGGCTACAAAATCTATGGCTATTTTACTAATACTAGCGGTGAGACGCGCTACGTAATTTCTGCGGTGCAAAAGGGAACAATTATTTCGGCTGTTTCAGGGACGGGTCAAGTTTCGGCCTCAAATCAAGTAACGCTTAATCCCAAGGTTTCGGGGACGATTGTTTATGTCGGGGCGAAGAGTGGACAAACGGTCAACCAGGGGCAATTACTGGCTCAAATTGACGCCCGCGATGCCTTGCTTAATTTAGAAAATGCTCAAGTCGCGCTAGACAAATTAACTGAACCGGCCGACAAGCTGTCGGTGCTCCAAGCTCAAAATGCCCTGCGTGATGCCGAGGATGCCAAAACTAAGGCGTATATCGATGGTTTTAATAATGTGGACAATGCCTTTTTGGATCTACCAGAAATTATGACTGGCCTAGACACCCTGTTTAATAGTTTAACTTCCTCTCCCTATTTTTCGGACGGGGCTCTTTTGAGCAATCCGACGGAGAGAAATTATCGACAAATAGCTCTTAATAACTATTATCGGGCGCGTGACGCTTATAATAAGAATCTTATTGATCAGCGCAATATCAGTCGTAATTCGACGAGTTCTTTAATCGAATCTTTGATCAAAGAGACTTATCAAACGACTAAATTAACTGCTCAAGCGCTGAAGGATACTAACACCGCTGTTTCTTTTGTCATTGACCAAACCGATACCAAAGATCGTACTGTGGCCATGACCACCGATTTGACGAATCTTAGCTCTTGGACAAATAAAATTACCGCCGACGCCTCTAGTCTTAATGCTATTGACGCGACGTTAAATAGCGCCGACCGAACCATCGCTGACAAAAAAGAGACTCTAACTAAATTACAAGAGGGAACTGACCCCCTTGATGTTAGGGCCCAAGAATTGGCCGTTGAACAAAAGCGAAACGCTTACAATGATTATTTTATTCGCGCGCCATTCGATGGGATGGTTCAAATTAATGTTAATGTTAATGATTCAGCCAGTGGCGGTACCAGTATTGGGACAATTGTTTCAGCCAAAAAAATTGCCACGATCTCTTTAAATGAGGTTGATATTGCCAAAGTTAAGGTGGGCCAAAAAGCGACTCTAACCTTTGATGCGATTGATGGACTATCAATCGCGGGCGAGGTCGCTGAAGTTGATATCGTGGGTACTGTTAGCCAGGGAGTTGTCAGCTATAACGTCAAAATCTCCTTTGATACTCAAGATGAGCGAATTCGGTCAGGGATGAGCGTGAGTGCTGACATTGCTATCGATGTCCGTCAGAATGTCTTAGTGGTACCGAGTAGCGCCGTTAAGTCGAGTGGCGCAATTTACTATGTTGAAACTTTTGGTCAAGATCAGGCGGTGACCAACAGTCAAGGAATAACCTCAACCAAAACGCCGCAACAAATAACCGTAACCACTGGCCAATCCGATGATACTAATACGGAGGTTCTTCGTGGGCTTAAAGAGGGGGACAAAATAATTACGCAAACATTGGCGGCCGGGGCAACGGCAAAAAAGGCCGCGAGCATCACTAGCCTTTTTAGCCCAAGCCGACAAAAGACGACGACGAGTAGTAAATCATCCTCTTCTTCAAAAACTAATACCACTGGTGGTATGGGTGGACCACCAGCCTTTTAAACCCCATGATTGAGATTAAAAATATTAGTAAGGTTTATGACCCGGAGGGTAATCCTTATCAAGCGCTCAAGGATGTTTCTTTTGAGGTGAAGGATGGTGAATTTGTGGCAATCATGGGTCCGTCTGGATCGGGTAAATCAACCCTCATGCATATTCTTGGCGCTCTTGATACGCCAACCTCTGGTAAATATCATCTCGACGGTCAAGATGTTTCGCGTCTTTCCGAAGATCATTTGGCGGAGATTCGTCGTGATCGAATTGGTTTTGTGTTTCAATCTTTTAATCTTTTGCCGAGGACAACGGTTTTGCGAAACGTGATGCTTCCTTTGGTTTATGCCCAAATGGGAACGGTCGAGCGCGAAGAAAAGGCTCGTGAGGCACTCAAAGCGGCGGGGCTCGATGAAGAACATTTTTATCACCTGTCTAACCAACTTTCGGGCGGGCAAATTCAACGAGTGGCGATTGCTCGGGCCTTGGTTAATAACCCATCACTTATTTTAGCCGATGAACCAACTGGTAATCTCGATACCAAAACAGGAGAAATTGTGCTTGGTACCTTTCAACGTCTCAATGAGGAACAAGGCAAAACGATTATCTTGATTACTCACGAACATGAAGTGGCCGAACATGCTGACCGGATTATCTCGATTCGTGATGGTGAGATTGTAGGCGACCATCGGAAGCATCTGAAAAGGGTGATTCATCGTAAATAAATAACATGCATATTAATGATATTTTACACGAAACATTTTCAGCCCTACTCTCCAACAAAGTGCGGTCGGGCTTAACGATTTTGGGCATTGTTATTGGTATTGCTTCAGTTATCTCAATGCTCGCGATCGGTCAGGGAGCCAAAAATTCGGTTAATTCAAGTATCCAATCGATTGGTTCAAATTTAATTATGGTGATGCCCGGAGCCCAACGTGGACCGGGAACAATGGTTAGCTCCGGTCGAGGCTCAGCTAAAACCCTTGAACTAGAGGATGCTGAAGCTCTTGCCAAAGAGTTGTCCTCGACGGTTAAGGCGGTAGCGCCTGACGTTACTGGCCGATACCAAATAACAGCCAGGGGTAATAATACTAATACTCAAGTGGTGGGGACGACAAATTCTTACCAAACAGTTCGCAATGTTCAAGTGGCTGAAGGCTCGTTCATTTCTGATGGACAGGTTTCGAGTGGCTCTCGAGTGGCGGTGATTGGTCCGTCGACCCGCGATGATCTTTTCGGCGAAAACGCGGCTAGCGTTATTGGCCAAACAATCAAAGTTAACAAAATTGGTTTCAAGGTTATGGGGGTAACCGTCTCGAAGGGTTCGTCGGGGATGAGTAACCAAGACGATATTGTTTACATTCCGATTAGTACGGCCCAACGTCTGCTTTCGGGTAATAAATATGTCTCGACCATCAGTGTTTCTGCTGTTGATGCTAATTCGACTACCCAGGCCCAAGAAGATATCACCACTCTTTTACTTAAACAGCATGGTATCACCGACGCAACTAAAGCTGATTTTAATATTATGAATCAGGCCGACATTCTTTCGACCGCTTCAAGCGTTACCAATATTTTTACAATCTTGCTCGGTTCGGTGGCGGGAATCTCCCTTGTTGTTGGCGGGATTGGAATCATGAATATGATGTTAACAACGGTTACTGAACGCACTCGCGAAATTGGTTTACGCAAAGCCATTGGCGCCAAACGTCGCGATATTAGTTTGCAATTTTTGATCGAAGCGGTGGTGCTAACTTTTCTTGGTGGTTTTTTTGGAATAATTTTGGGCTGGCTGATATCCTTTGGCATAACTTATTTTGGTGTTCTGCAAACCCAGGTCTCAGTCTTTTCAGTCATTCTTGCTTTTAGTGTCTCGGCCATTATCGGGATTGTGTTTGGTTATTACCCGGCCCGTCGAGCGGCGAGTCTTAATCCAATTGATGCACTACGATATGAATAAAACAAAAAAAATTATCGTTGGCATCTTAATTATTATCGCTCTCGCTTTTTACGGCGGTTTTAAGTACGGGCAAACTAATTCGGCAATTAGTTCTGGCCAAAATAATCCATTTCCTTCAAGCGGAGCGAGTGGTTTTGCCCGTCGAAACGGTGGGGGAGGCGGAGGACTCATTCGGGGAGAAATTGTTAAGAAAGATGCTCAAAGTCTTACTATTGCCTTGCCTAATAGTGGCTCACAAATTATCTGGTACGCCACCTCAACTGAAATTCAAAAAACAACAAAGGGGATTGCCGATGATCTTGTGGTTGGTCAAACCGTGATGATTAATGGAACAACTAATTCCGACGGGAGTCTTACCGCGCAATCTATTCAGTTGCGTTAGTGCGTGCACCGCGGAGCTTTAGCGAAGTGGTGGGGATAACTTTCTTTTGTTTTTTGGCCAGGGGAGTAAAATGAACGATGAGTGAATCTCAAAAGTCGTTTTATTATTATTTATTTAACTTATGTCTAAAAAATTTTTGCTTGTTACCCTTTTGCTCGGGGCTTTTTTATTAGTTGGGGCAACGGCCCAAGCCGCAACCTCATCATTAACCGCGGTGCAAACGGTTGCTAATATTGCCAAGGGAACCGATGACCAATCGGCCACTTTAGCGTCGACGACGCCCAACGAGACAGCGGTGCAGTCGGTTGATGATGTTACTATTACCAATGCGATTGTAATGGGCTCTTCGACCACCCTTATTATCGACGGTTGTACCATAAGCTTTACACCTAGTGCCGATGACCTTGATTGTACGGGGGGGAGTCCGACGGGGATCATTAATACCTCGACGACGACCACGGCTGCTTTGCAGGCGACCACCCTTGCGAAGATGACCTTTACCAATTATACGGCCGTTGGGAGCACTACCGCGGTAGTTAGGTTTACTCATAGTACGACGGCGACTGATGGCAATTTGGCCGTAACTGGTACCGAAGCCTCTGGTAGTACAACGGTGGCCGTTGTTACGGTTGGTAATGCCGCTGTGGCTGAAGTCGATGACATCCCAATTCTTGGTACCGTAGATGCCGGAGATGTTTTTGGGTTAACTTCAACCTCCACCACTTTGACCGCCTCATCGACCTATACTGTTGTGGCCGGTGACACTCTCCAATTAATTGCCGACAAGATCCGTAATCAGATTTGGGCTGAAGCCGCTTCTTCAACGGTCGGTTTTACTGTTGCTACAACAGGAACGGCGACATTAAGATTAACGGCGAGAGAGGTTGGTCGAGGAAATACCGCGGCTGGTACGGCTACTAATTATGCTGGCGTAGCCCAACAAATTACCTTTACCCCGGCAAGCGTTACTACTGGGGAAACTTTCACCATCTCGATTAATAGTCGTGATTATTCTTACACTGCGTTGTCCGGGGCCACTGTTGCCAGTGTTGTTGCCGGTTTGGCCAGCGCGGCTTCTGCTGATCCGGTGGCAACTTGTGTTGATACAACTTCTACGACCGTAACCTGTACGGCTAAAACGGCCGGCACCGCTTTTACCTCTTTTTCGGCCACCGTCTCTAATGCCCCGGTAGTTGGCAATGGCTCGTCCGGTGGTTCATCGGGGACAGCGGTTTATATTGCTCCGATAAAGAAAATTCCTGCCGTAGCGGCCCCGACGGTTCTAACCCGCGCTTGGAGTTATGGCAAAACGGGTAAAGAAGTAAAGCTGTTACAAGAAAAATTGAAAGCACTCGGGTTGATTAAAAAAACGCAAAAGACAACTACTTATTTTGGACTTATTACAAAGAATGCTCTAATTAAGTTTCAGAAGACCAACAAAATAAAACCTTATAATGGCGTTCTTAATGTTAAAACTCGGGCGCTATTGAACTCTCTCTAGGTCAAGAACGACTTCTTTTCGCCCGCCAGACCGACGAGGTCTGGCGGGCGTTGTCGTTGTGTGCTAAGCTTTTAGCTAATGAATAGACGAAATTGGCCGGTCTTTTTTGTTAGCATTGGTGCGTTGCTCGTAATTGTTATTTTGGTCGGTATTGGAGGCTATTTTTATTGGCAATTAAGAGGGGACAATCTTCGATTAATAGAGGCAAAAAAGAGCCTAGAGAGTCAATTGACAGCCTTACAAAATAACCTAGCCACAACCACTTTAGCTTTACAAACCGAGCAGGCCAAAACCACGGCTTTTGCCAGCCAATTAAATGGTTTGGCTGGTACCGTGGGGACACTTGATAAATTAAGTAAAACTGACAAGGAATTATTACAAAAATATTCCAAAGTCTATTTTTTGAACGAGCACTATTTGCCATCTAATTTTGCTACCATTACTCCGGTTTATCTTTTCAATCCAAAGCGCTCGGAGCAGGTTCATGCCAATATCTGGCCTTATTTAGAGAGACTCTTGGTCACGGCCTCATCGTCAAATGTTAAGCTTGATGTTGTTTCGGCTTATCGCTCTTTTGCTGAACAAAAATCGCTCAAGTCTAAATACTTGGTTTCTTATGGCTCGGGAGCTAATAAATTTTCGGCCGATCAGGGCTACTCGGAGCATCAATTGGGTACGACTCTCGACTTTAGTACGGCGACGGGGGTTCTCTCAACCAGTTTTGATAAGACAGCTCAATTTGCTTGGCTTTTAGCTAATGCTTATAAATACGGCTTCACTCTCTCTTATCCCAAGGGTAATGATTATTACCAATACGAGCCTTGGCATTGGCGCTTTGTCGGTGTGGCGCTTGCCACTAAGCTCCATAACGAAGATAAACACTTTTATGATTTGTCTCAACGTACCATTGATCAATATCTGGTAAATATTTTTGATTAGCTGTGGATAACTTTCTTGCCTCTTTTCCCCTAAACTAATACCATTATAGTGAGGTTAGAGATATTGAAAGTTAAATCGTAAGAAATAACTAATCAATTGTAATAATATTGATAGATATCTCTGGTCTCACTAAGAACCCCACCCTGAGGTGGGATTTTTAGTTTATGCTATAATTAATCCAAGCATTATTAATTTAACAAAATTTTTTATGTCAGGTTATATCGCAAATATTGAAGAGAAAACTGAGGCTAACGATTATTTTCGTGAAGTTTTGTTCACGGCTCCTCATTGTCAATTGGTCGTGATGTCGCTTAACCCCAACGAAGATATCGGCGAAGAAACTCATGCTGATGTTGACCAATTTTTGCGGGTTGAAAGAGGAGAGGGCAAGGCGGTGCTAGATGGCGAAGAAACCTCAATCCATGACGGCTTTTGTGTGGTTGTTCCTGCTGGGACTAAACACAATATCATTAATACTTCGAGCTCTGAGAAGCTTAAAATCTACACCATTTACTCACCGGCCCATCATCGTGATGGTACTATTCACAAAACCAAGGCCGAGGCCCTGGCTGACGAAGAGGATCACGTTTAAAAACCTAAAACCACTCTCTCTTGCTAAAAAAGCAATTTGGGGGTATTTTGGTATTGGATAGAGGTTGGAATCTCTGTTGTCGGTTAAGCATCGTCTTAAAACGGAAGGATGGGAAAAATATGTCGAAAAGTGGTGCGCGGAGCTTACAGTGTAATAGTTGTGGAGCCCTTTCTGTCGGCCGGAGAGATATCAACGGAGATAAGTACTGCCCAAGCAAACAATGTCTTTCTCTCCAACCCCACACGGATTTGGGCCGGGCTATCGTCTCAGGGCATTCTATTCCCGAGGGGTCTCGGGAAAGGATTTTTTCCCGCTTTGAGCGGGTCGTCTAATTTTTTTGCGGTTTGGGCCGAAGAGAGCTTTTTCTCTTCGGCCTTTTGTTATATAATCTAGTTAACTTATCAATAAGCTCTTTTTGTTACTCTATTAACATTTTTATGAAGCAAAAAATTTTGATCACGAGCTTTTTCCTTATCATTTTAGGGGCTTCTTGGCCGGTTTCAACTTTGGCGGCTGATCCAAGCTTAACCGTTACCCCAAGCACTACCGGAGCTGGTTATGTTTATACTCACCAAGGCGAAACCATTGAGGTTAATTGGGTTGCTTCAAATATCCCGACTTCGATGGAATGTATTGTTAATAAAAACGATATCGTCGGGGTTGATGGTCTAGGCGCAATTCAAACCAAACTTCTTGCCCGTTATTTTGCTGGTAAAGGCTATATCACCATCACCGCCAAAACCCCCACTTGGAAATATATTAAATTTACTTGCTACAATAAAACTAATCCTAGCCAAATAATTTTAGAGAAAGATCTTACTCTGGCGGTTTCGACGGGGGCGACTTTTAGTCCTGCCTTAACTGTTACTGCTGAACCAGCCACTGGCCTTCGCCTCAATGACCTAACCAAGATTTCTTGGTCAGCGACCAATCTTCCGGCTGGCGGGTCAATTTGTCGGGTTGATCGTTCCACTCCAAATGTAATTGCCGGGCTCAATCCGACCGACCTCGACATCATTGATCGAGGCTTGGGCAAGGGGATTGCCGGACAATATGTTTATGGCTCTTTTTCGGGTTATGCTAATCTTAAAATTACCAATCCTTCTCCGACCACTAAATATCTAAGGGTTAAATGTGATTTACCAACCGGCGATACTGATATCAACACTCAAACTGAAATAAAAACAACCACCGCTGCTCCAACTTTACCTAATCCATTTGTTTATGTTACCGCTGAGCCAAAAACCGATCTTGATCTGGCCCACGCCTTTACGGTTTCTTGGGAGACAAATAATCTTCCGCTTAATTATAAATGTTGGGCTAATGATGGGGGATCTGGTGTCAATTTGCAAGGAGTCAATGTTACTCTGGCCAAGGGCCCGACTTCTTATATTGATTATGGTGGAAGTCATTATGGCGGAGCCTATAAAGGTTCTAATTCCAGCGCTCGTCTTACTTCAGCCACTCCCGTTTGGAAGACAATTAAATTTGCTTGTGGACCGACGCTTAATTCTGATGTCGGAGCCACAATGACTTCCGTCAGCGTTAAAACGGCTGCTCCAGAACCGACAGCCACACTTACCGCCCTTGATCCCACAACGAATCTCAAGGTTAATGATATTGTCAAAGTAAAGTGGACGGCGGCTAATATTCCGTCGACAATGAAGTGTGTGACTAATTATGCTGGGCCCCTGGCGAATGGCGTCACGGGAGTTAAAGAGATCAATGACCAGGTCGTTGATAAATCGGGGAGTTTCTCCGGTAATGGCCATCTGAAGATAACTTCAACCGTTACCCCGCCGGCTAATAGAAAAATTAGGCTAGTTTGTTATTATACGGCGGATCCGGATAATTATATTATCGATTCTCAAATTCCGATGGTTATCGTGCCCGGGCCAGCGACACCAACTCCCTCTATTACTCTTACCCCAACCTCGGGCGACATGATCGGGGTTAAACCAGGGGATCGGATTAATTTTACTTGGCGATTAAATAATATCCCGGCTCAAGTGGATGGCCTTAATATTAAATGTTGGAACAACGCCGGTTATGATCCCGCTAAAGATATTGCCGGTTGGGCTGAAGTGAAAACAAGGCTCGAAAATAAAGAACTCACTGGTTCGGCGACTTTAACAATTAGCCCATTGGCCGTTGACCAAAAACGTTTGCGGGTGATGTGTGGCAAATATCCAACTAATTGGGACAGTGGTTTAGTCGTTGACTCAACGATCATTTTTAATCTACCGGCTACCCCAATCTCTTCCATTAATCGAGTCTATGACGTCCGAATTGAGGGGATAGATCTATTGACGACGCCGGAGAATAGTCTTTGGGGAGCTGGTTTGGCTAAAAAGGTGGCCTTCAGTTTTGCTGGTTTCCAAAAAGTTTGTCCCGGGGGTATTCCCCATTGTTCGGAGGCGCAAAAAAAATATGTGCGGAAAATTGCCGTTAATCTTCGCAACCCTAAAACTAAAGTAAAGATTCGCCTTTCTGCCGTACTAAAGACGGTCGGCGAGGGCAACGGCTCGAATGATTACGCGGTAACTATTGGCACGAAAATTCCTGAAAGAATTTCTAAAAACGACCCCGCGGTTGTACCTTACTTTGACGGATATAAATCAACAATCGAAATTTGCCCGGTCTTCGACGACGGCTCTTCGCCCGTGGGGATAACTTGTGGCACGACGCAAATCTTTACCGTTCTTGATCCTAATGATGCCCATAGCCCAACCTATAATTTACCGGCTGGGCAGGGTTGTATCACTGGGTCGTGCATCTGTGTTAATGGAATAAGAAAGCGATGTGGCAGCCCGATGCAAAGTGGTTCGGGTTGTCCGCTTAATCATCCTAATTACCCCACCGGAGTTTGTTCGGGAGTGGGGAGCGCTTCCGAAAAAATGATGGCGACAGCCCAAAATGCGTTCAAGGGTACGATGGATTTGATTGTAAAATTGTTTGGGTATTAAAAAAGAGGGGATTAAATAAACTCTTATGAAAAAACTCTTCTTCACTTCAATTCTTCTCCTCACCCTCGCCTTTTCGGCGACCCCGACCCTTGCCGACTTCACCCCACTGGGTGCTCAATGTACTCCCGACAGCACCACAGTTAATCAAACCTGCCCCTTTTGCCCTGGTCAAACTGGGGCCCCAGTTGTTCACCTAAAATGGAAATTAACCGGCAATTTCTCCCAACCCAATTGTTATCTCTATTGCTCCCGCAAAGACGTTTACGAACATTGTGCCCACTCTCGTTACACTGGCGAAGACGGTAACAGTGTCGCCACCTCGACTAATCCTAACCCGGCTAAATTTAGGCCAGTTGACGACACTCTTGTCTTAAAACCCGAAGATACAGACATTTATAGGGTTAGTTGTGTGGAAACTGATCCGACCAAGCCGACTCCTCGACTTGTTCAGTCTTCGCCAGAGATGAGAATAACGAGTAATTGTGCCGAGGGATGCGAGGTTCCGTTTGAGACGATTACGACCAAATTAGAAAACAGCAAGACTCCAACTTTAATTACCGAGGCCAATTTTAGGGGTTGGGGCGAGGGGGATATGCAAGATGCCACTGCCCTAAGCCAAGACCGTGGCTCGGGCGCACGTGGCGATTTGATCGATTATATCAAAAAGAAACAGGAAGTTTGTCAATATTGTGATGGCACTGTTTATTCTAAATATTCAGAGGTTATCCCTGTCCTCAAAGAGACATTGGGCAATAAAAAACCGATAGTTCTTGCTCTTAAATTTAAAGACGTTCCCTATGGTTCTCCCGGTCACGCTGTTATCGGTTTGGATCTTACCAACGAATCGTCTTGGTCAACAACGACTTCAGGTGTTACTTTATCTGGTAAAAAATATGATATTAAAATGCTTGATCCTAATGGCCCTGCCGTTAAAACGTTTAATTGTAAGACCTATGATCCAAATCCTTTAATCCCGGATTTAAATGATGACCTTAATTGTTCTCCGGCTTATCCAACGAGAGTCGGGAACAAATTCTTTTATATTAGAGTACTTAAATCTAAACTTGATCAGACCAATTCTCTTTGGGGATTACGCGGTGGTTATTGTGAGATTACTCCACCGGGGAGTGATTTTTGCCAACGAGATTTGTCAAGTTATATCGGGAGTAATTATCCCGAAATTGATAACGGTTTAGAAGAATTTGAAAATGGTTGTTGCGCCGGTTGGTCAGATGTTGTCTTGAAGGTTGGTTATCTTGGCCAATTTACTTCTAAAGACTTCCACCCTAACGACGGCAACACTGTTGGTAATGGTTGTGACGCTAATCATTATCCTACCGCTAAATCCGCCCAAGCCGGCTCGACCTTTTGGCTGGCTAATTTGTGGTCGGTGTTGACTAGTTCGCGCTTGCTGGATTTTTAGGA
>JBAZNO010000007.1:0-14189 GCA_041649195.1 Minisyncoccota bacterium
TGGAACCTATCGTCTAGAGTTTTATACGGAGGAAGAGATCAAAACGATCATTAAACGTTCGGCCGAATTGCTGGGCATTGAGATTGACGAAGAAGGTAGTACTGAAATTGCCCGCCGCAGTCGTTTTACTCCCCGCTTGGCTAACCACCTCTTAAAACGCTGTCGTGACTATGGCCAAATTTCTAAAAAAACCCTTACGGCCAAAACGGTTAAGGAGGCCCTCGCCATGCAAGGTATTGATGAACTAGGTCTCTCCGAATCGGATCGCAAATTGCTTGAAGTGATTATTACCAAATTTAACGGCGGTCCGGTTGGCCTCGGTACCGTGGCGACCGCTCTCTCCGAAGAAGAAGAGACGGTTGAAGACGTTAACGAGCCCTACCTGATCCAACTCGGCTTTTTGGAGCGTACCCCCCGTGGCCGCATCGCCACCCCGCGCGCCTATCTGCACCTCGGATTTGATGCCCCCAAAGATCATCAAGAAAAATTGATTTAAGTTTGTTTGACAGTTAAAGCTCCTTGGTATATCGTTCTCTTTAAGTCAGGTTCCAGGAAAGATGGAGGAAATTAAGGTCTGTGGGTTCCACATAAGAACAACACCGCAGAAGATAGCTCTTCTTCACTTCTAGGCAAGCGCTACTAGAAGACTCGATCTTGGTTAGAAATCTGACACGCGCCCCGGGGTTTACACCCAGGGGTTTGTATTTACACCGAATACGCTATACTACATACAAATATGAGCGGGCATAATAAATGGTCACAAATTAAGAATAAGAAGGGGGCGACAGATGCCAAGCGGAGCAAATTATTCTCCATGTTTTCGCGCGGAATTATTATGGAAGCCAAAAAAGCCGGCGGTAATCGTGAATCAGCCAGTTTGAAAGCGGCGGTTCAGCGGGCGAAGGATGCCAATATGCCCCTCGACAATATTGAACGCGCCATTATTAAGGGTTTTGGTGGTGGGGCCGAGAGTTTCGAAGAGGTTGTTTACGAAGCTTATGGCCCAGCGGGGGTCGCTTTGATTATTATTGGCGTGACAGACAATAAAAACCGCACTACCCCCGAAATTAAACATCTCCTCTCCGAACTCGGCGCCAATCTCGGTGGACAAGGCTCAACCACTTGGGCATTCACTAAGCAGGCCGACGGTAATTTTGTTGCTCAAAACCCCGTTCCCCTCTCGAGCGAAGAAGAAAAAAATAAATTACTTAACTTGATCGAAAAATTAGAAGAACACGACGATATCAAGACCGTTTACCATAATGCCGAGCTCGGATAATCCCCCTACATACAACATACCAAATACTATATACTACCCAATATGATCGTCTTAGGTATTGACCCTGGTTATGATCGTTTAGGCCTCGCTATTGTTAAGCAAGAAGCTGGCCAACAAGAACTCCTCCATTCTGATTGTTTTGTGACTGATAAAAAAACTATTTTTAGTGAGCGCTTGCTCGCGATTGGTGAAGAAGTTGAAAAAGTTATTAAAGATTGGGAGCCAGAGATGGTCGCGATGGAAAAACTTTTTTTTACCGTTAATCAAAAAACGGCGATGAATGTGGCCGAGGCCCGCGGAGTTATAACTTACCTATCAGCCAAACATGGTTTAAAATTATCTGAATATACTCCGCTCGAAATTAAAACCTGTATTACGGGTTATGGTTCAGCCGATAAAAAACAAATGATTGAAATGATTCCCAAATTAATCAAAATCAAAAAAATAATTAAGCATGATGACGAATATGATGCGATTGGGGTGGCCCTAACTCACCTCGCCCGCGCCCCACTCTCCGCGTTATCCACATTTAAATAAAAAGTTTGATTGCAAAAAAGTTTTGTTATGATAAAAAGATAAGAAATTAATAATTTTTAATAATAATTTTTTAATTTATGGATGATCAAATTTTGACCGATGAAAGCACTATCCCGCCAATTGGTTTAGATCCTGAGTTGGGTGAAGAAGGAGATGTTTTGCTAGACCCAGACCTCCTCCCCGAAGATGATGACACGGTTTTAGATCAAGATCTCACTGACTGGAATTAACTGGCCGTCTAGCAGAAAGAGGAAGTTTGTGCTAGGATAGTTTAAATGAGACGAGCCCGGGTGTCGTTTAAAAAAATCACTCAATTTATCTTAATTGTCGCCATTGCCGTTTTTCTTTTTGGCGGTTTTTCAACGATTTGGGCCATTACTCTCCCCGTCCCTGATTTTGAATCCTTTTTTAATAAACAGATTGCCGAGCAATCGACCAAAATTTATGACCGCACCGGAGAAATCCTCCTTTATGATGTTCGCGGGGTAAGACAAAGTGCGGTAACCTTTACCGACATCCCCTCCTCCGTCAAATTGGCCACTTTAGCGATTGAAGACTCTGGCTTTTATCAGCACCAAGGAGTTGAGCCGGTGGCAATTGCTAGGGCCTTTTTGTCAGACGTTTTATCTGGTGGTTTTAATCAGGGAGGTTCAACCATTACCCAACAAGTTGTTAAAAACTCTCTTCTTACTCGTGACAAGACAATCACTCGCAAGATTAAGGAGGTCATTTTGTCGGTCAAACTTGAAAAATCGATGACCAAGGATGAAATCTTAAATGTTTATCTAAATCAAATCCCCTATGGCGGGAATATTTATGGGGTGCAAGAAGCGGCACGGGCCTATTTTAAAAAAGATATAAAGAACATTACCTTGGCCGAAGCGGCTTATTTAGCGGCCATGCCCCAAGCGCCCAATTATTATTCCCCTTATGGTGACCATCGAGACAAGCTGGAGGAGCGAAAAAATTTAGTTCTTGATCGAATGCTCGGGGTTGGTTTTATTACTAAAGATGTTCGTGACCGAGCCAAAAGTGAAAAGGTGGTTTTTTATGAAAAAATTAATCAAGGAATCAAGGCTCCTCATTTTGTTTTTTGGCTTAAAGACCTTTTAGATAGCAAATACGGCAAAGACAATATCGAAACAAATAATTTTAAAGTCATTTCAACAATTGATTGGGATCTTCAGCAAAAAGTTGAAGAATTGGCGAAGACCTATGGTGACCAGAATGAAAAGAATTTTAAAGCTCAAAATAATAGTGTGGTGATTATTGATCCTAAGACCGGGCAAATTTTGGCTTTTACCGGCTCTCGTGATTATTTTAATAAAATAATTAACGGCAATTTTAATGTGGCTACCGCCCATCGCCAGCCAGGGTCCTCTTTTAAGCCCTTCGTTTACGCCACGGCGTTCAATAAGGGTTATACCGACCAAACCGTCGTTTTTGATCTTAAAACCGAATTTAATACCAATTGTGACCCCACCGGCAAACCGCTGGCCGGATCAAAAGGGGCCGAATGTTATATGCCCCAAAATTATGACGGAAAATATTTGGGCCCAATGACCCTTCGTAACGCTCTTGCCCAATCAAGAAATATCCCAGCGATTAAAGTTCTTTACCTGGCAGGTATCAATAATTCTCTTGAAACAGCACGGAAAATGGGTATTACCAGTCTTGGCACTAAAAACCAATATGGGTTAACCCTCGTTTTGGGTGGTGGAGAAGTTTCTTTATTAGAAATGACGGGAGCTTACGGCGCCTTTTCTCAAGATGGAGTAAAGCACCAAACAACCGGCCTATTAAAGATTATTGGCCCTCAAAATGAAGTTCTTCAAGAATACAAAGACCAAAGTGAACAGATTTTACCGGCCAATACGGCCCGCCTAATTTCTGATATTTTGGCCGACGATGCCGCCCGTCAACCCGCCTACGGATCAAATTCACCTCTCTCCTTCTCGGGTCGACAAGTTGCGGTAAAAACCGGCACCACCAATGACTATAAGGATGTTTGGATCATTGGTTACACCCCAAACGTGGTTATTGGCGCTTGGGCTGGCAATAACGACAATACCCCAATGGAGAAAAAAGTGGCCGGGACAATCATCGCTCCCTTGTGGCACGCCGTCATGGCTGAGGCCCTTAAAAAAGTCCCGGTCGAAAGTTTTCCGCCACCAGCAATAAATTACACCGGGCTAAAGCCGGTGATGCGTGGTTTTTGGCAAGGAGGAGAAACAAGGTTGGTAGATTTACCAGCCGAACCGAATCAATTAAGTAATAGGGTTGAAATTCTTAAGGTTAATGTTCACTCTATTCTATATTGGTTAGACAAAAATAACCCCCTTGGCCCAGCCCCTTTTAACCCCGAATCAGATCCACAATTTAGACTATGGGATTACCCTATCCAACGCTGGTTCGCTACTAATAAGCTTAAAAATGGCCAGGAAATTACGACGACGAACCAAGTTATTTATAGCCAAGACTTGATCAACCAAATAAATTTCCTTTCTCCGGTTAATAACGCTAATTATGCCGCCTCAAGCACGATTAACGTGAGTTTGTCCTTGCCGGCCGGCTTGGATTTGAGTCAAATCGATTATTTTATTAACGACAATATTGTTGGATCAACCAAGAAAAGACCTTTCAGCTTAAACGTTAAAATTGATGGTTTAAATCTAACCCCCGGACCAAACACCATTAAGGTGATAATTTACGATAAAAACCGAAGTACTATCACCAAAACCACGACTTTCAATCTCTTGACTAATTAAATCACCGAAGATCAACAATCTTAATTCCTTTTTCCTTAAAGAGGTCGAGAATATTTTGTTTTTTTAAAATAATTTCTAGTTTGTACTTGGGTTTAGTCTTTAAAAACAAAACCCCCTCCTTTAATTTTATTTCCCCAACAGAAAGTTTTAAACCGGTTTGTTTTTTAACGACTCCTAAAATCTCCCCATACTCCGATTGTTTATCGGCAAAAAGTTGACGATAGCGAGCCAAGAGACTATTAAGTCCATCCATTTTATTTATTAATTGGCATCACCAAATAGCGAAAAGAATCGTCGCCGGCCCCCGAGATTAAGAGGGGGTGATTTTTATCAGTAAAACGCAAATTAATATCACCAGTAGTGATTGAAGACAAGCAATCAATCAAATACTTAGCATTAAAACTAATAGTAATTGCCTCTCCGGTTATTTTAGTAAGCAGAGAGAATTTGTTCTCCCCCACCTCTTGGTTGTGTGAATCCATTTCAAAGGTATTACTCTTTGGATTAAGGCTAATATCAATTTGATTAAACTTATCAGTAAAAATATTAGAGAGCTTAAGGGTGCTCAATAATTCATCTTTGTGTAGGTTTAACTCGGTATTAAAACTCTTAGGGATAATTTGTTCATAATCTGGATAAGAACCGTCGATTATCCTTAAGGTTAAGTATAAGTTATCGGTATTAATGGCTAATTGATTCTTATTAAAACTAATCATCAGGTTGGTTTGTAGACCATCAATCGTTCTGATTATCTCGGTAACACTTTTCAATGGTAAGATCAGAGAAACAGGCTCACTAATCTCTTGTTTGAGATTTATTTTTTTCTCAGCTAAACGAAAAGAGTCGGTCGCCACAAAAAACAAGTTGGTATCTTTACTATAAACATAAACACTGGAGATTTCTGGCTTAATATCCGATAAAGCAGCGGCAAAAACGACCGACTTAAGACCTTCGGCCAAAAGTGAGGAGTCAACCGAAAACCCGCTTTCTTGGGTGATCTTGGGAATAACCGGGAAATCGTCGCCATCTAGCGCTTTAATTAAGGTATTAGAGTTTTCAGTTGTAACGCGGAGATTATCGTTTACCGTTTCTAATTGAACTTTTATTTCTTTGCTTAGATTGTTCAAAAAATTACTAAGAATAGAGGCATTTACGGTAATTGATCCAGCCTCATCAATTTTGGCCGGAATTTCTATTTCAACCCCAGCCTCAAGGTTGGTCGATTTTATAATCAAAACTTTATTGCCCGTCTCTAGTAAAATCCCTCCTAAAATTGGCAGGGTTAAATTACGACCAGCGATTCGTTCGGCGATCATTACTCCCTCTTTAATTTTATCTTTTACACACTCTACTTTCATACAATTATATTTTTATTAGTTTATTTTTTAAATTAAGAAGAATCTATTAATATTAAACTTGGGGATATGTTGATAAGTATAAATAATGATGGTTCATAAGGGTTTTTAGGTTTTTTAGTTAAAACTATTTTGTTAATTAAATTTAATAAATAATTAATATTTTATAATTTTAGTTTTTTAAATTATTTATCCCCAAATAATACCGACAATTATCCAAAGTTTTTCCCCTAATTATTCACATAAAGTAACGCTCTAATTTGCTCAACCTCTTGATTTAATAAGGAGTCGATTTTTATATCTCGTTTAATTTTTTCATAGGCATGAATAACGGTGGTGTGGTCTCGACCGCCAAGTTTTTGTCCAATATAAGGATAGGAGGTGTTAAAATCTTCACGTAAGATATACATAATGATTTGGCGTGGTTTAACCACCTCTTTTCGCCTCGTTTTTTCGTAAAGAATCTTTTCCTCAATATTATAATAATTAGCCACTACCCCTAAAACATCCTTAATTGACAAGGTTTTTTGGGGCTTAATATTATTTTTAATTATTCCCTTAACCTCTTGAAGGGTGATCTCTCTTTTTTTGGCCTGGTTTTGGCAAATGATTGAGTTTAGGGCTCCCTCAAGCTCACGAATACTATCTTGAACGACCGAGGCAACATACTCAATAATTTCTGAAGAAAGAGAAATAGAGTTTACTTTTAATTTATTGTTTAAGATGGCCAAACGAGACTCGTAATCCGGCTTGGCAATGTCAATAATTGTTCCTCCCTCAAATCGAGAACGCAGACGCTCCTCTAGGTTGGGGATATATTTAGGTGGCTTATCAGAGGAAAAGATAATCTGTTTATTATTTTCGTAATAATGATTAAAAAGATGAAAGAGCTCTTCTTGGGAATGCTCTTTGTGGGAGAAAAATTGAACGTCATCAATAATTAAGAGGTCGTACTTACGATATTTTTCCTTAAAAGCGTTCCCTTTATTGTTTTGGATATTATTAATTAGCTCAACAATGAAGTTTTCGGAGGTAATGTAATAAACTGTTTTATTTGGGTAATTCTTTTTTAATTGGTTACCGATTGCCTGTAATAAATGGGTTTTACCTAAACCTGTTCCACCGTAAATAAAGAGTGGGTTATGGATCGTCCCCGGGTTTTTAACAATTGCCTGGCTCGCGGCATAGGCAACATCATTAAAAGAACCCACCGTGAAGCCTTCAAAGGTGTATTTAGGGTTAAGATTACTTTCTTTGTTGATATAGAGGTCCTTTAAACCAAGATCATTAGCTATCAAGCTGGCTCGGTTTGCCTCTTGTTGGGTCTTTATCCCCCCCTCTTTATCTTCGTTGCGACTAATAATGTACTCTACTGAGCGTACCCCGTCCTCGATCTCCCTTAGGGCTTTAAGGATGAATTTATGGTATTTGGTCATTAACCAGTCCCGAACGAAGGCGTTGGGGACCCCCAATTTGATGATCCCATCATCATTTTTTATAATGTGAGTATTCTTAAACCAGGTACCAAAATTGGCTTTAGACAGGGATAATTCAATCTCGTTGAGGGCACTATCCCAGAGCTTTTTGTTGTCTAATAGACCCTCCATAGCTTTGCTCCCATTATAGTCGTTGTGGATAAAAAGCAAACTTCCCTAGTTTGTTTATATATGGTGGATTAAATGTGAATAACTTTTTAGGCTTGCCAAAACCAACTTTTTTGTTATACTAGATCGGTATGTCATTTACCTATAAGCCATCAAAGAAGAAGCGGGCCACTACTCATGGTTTTTTGGCGAGAACTAAAACTGCGACCGGTAAAAAGGTCTTAGCTCGACGCCGGGCTAAGGGTCGTCGTCGCTTAGCGGTCTAAAATGCTTCCCAAGGACCGGCGAATCCCCGCCCCCCTCCTCCTGCCTGCGCTTAAAAAAAGCCGTCTTTTTTTGGCCGAGCACTTAACCTTGCGAGTTCACCACTTATCCCCTGCCGAGCAAAACCAGCCGGCCAAAATAGCGATTATTACGCCCCTTAAAATCAATAAATTAGCCGTTCAGCGTCATTTAAGCAAACGAAAAATTAGCGCTTATTTGGAAAATAGCTTAAACTTAATTAAACCTGGCCAGCTTTTAATCTTCCAAGTCAAAAAAGATATTACCAAGCTTGAGGCCCCTGTTTTGAGTCAGGAAATTAAAGATTTACTAAACTCAATTTAATTTTATGATTGGTTTTTTTAAAACAATTCTCTTTATCCCCCTCTATAATCTGCTTATCTTTATTACTTCAATCATTCCTGGGGCCGATTTAGGGTTGGCAATTATTGTTCTTACCATCTTGGTTAAGCTTGTTATTTTCCCGCTTTATAAAAAGTCAGTGCGGACTCAAATAAAACTCAAATCAGTTGAGCCCAAACTAAAAGAAATTAAAGAAAAATATAAGGATAATTTACCAGAGCAATCACGGCAGACAATGGAGATTTATCGGCAAGAAAAAATTAACCCCTTCTCAACCATTCTTGTTCTTTTGATTCAAATTCCGATCATTATTACGCTCTATTATGTTTTTCGGGATAGTTTTAATGTCCATACCGATCTTATCTATTCATTTGTCTCGGCTCCAAGCCAGATAAACACCAATTTCCTTGGCTGGTTTGATTTAACGGCCAACAAAAGCATTGTTTTGTCTGTTTTGACGGGCTTGTCTCAATATTTGCAGGTCAGGTTTTCACTCCCGACTCAACCTAAGAGTAAGAATAAACTCGGCGAGTCGTTTAAGGATGATTTAATGCGCAGTATGGACTTGCAGATGCGTTACTTTATGCCCCTGATCACTGTATTTATTGCCTTCACCCTCCCCTCGGCCATTGCCGTTTATTGGGTTACTAGCAATAGCTTTTCGGCTATTTACGAGATGGTGGTAATAAAAAAGATAAAGAAGGAGGCTGAATTAATTACTCCGAAGGTAAGCGAAAAGACTGGATAGAATTATCCGGCTTATTAATAGCGTATAGCCAACCCCGCTTGGGGGCGACAACTAAGTTGACTAAGTCGTAGGGGTCTTTGGGGGAAATCGCCAAAACAGTTTTTTGTTGTTTCAGGTCAATCTTCCAAATATCATCGGCAAAAGCTATTTTACCCTGATACCAATCATCAGGATAGCGACCACTGGGGATTGAACGAGGAATGGCACAATAAAGAGAAACATTATCAGCCCAGAGACATTTTTCAGGAAGAGTATTTAGGCCCAAAGTCCCCGTTTTTTTTGTTGTTAAGTCGTAAGAATATAACCCAAATTGACCAAGTAAATTACGAGAAAAGATCATTTTTTGACCATCAGGTGAAACATTTGCCGTTAAACCGTTAATTCCCTTTAAAGTTTTGGTCAATGATCCAGTGTTAGGGTTTAGAAAATAGAGATAACCAAGGTCAAGGGCGCTCGGAGTGGTTACGAGGCTAATAATATTAGGACTTGGCCAAGCAATTTGCCAGTCGGCATAAGGGAGAGAGACAATTTTCTTCTTGTTTTTGCCATCCCAATCGCTCAAATAACCAGTGGCCCCGGTGGTGGTTGGTTCTAAAATAAATAATCTTGTTCCATCTGGCGAAACGGCAATGGCTGAAAGAGTCGTGCTTATTATTTTGCTGGTCAATGTTTCGAAACTAGTGCTTGCCGTGTTTTTAAATAAACTGCTAAGAGTTATTAATTGGCCTGATTGGGCAAACCGCATAATCACTCTCCGGCCCGTCTTATCCCTCCCCCAATGGAGTTCGCGGATATCATTTAGTGTTTCGTTGGTTAAGCGAGAAAGGTCGTTTTGCGGAGTAATTTCATAGAAATTACCACTGGAGCGATCAATAAACAAAACTCGTTCAGACTTATTACTGGTGTCAACAGTTAGGCCGAGAGCGCTTGTTCCGGCCAGGGCGGGGCTATCTATCGCCGGCTGGTTCCCCTGACTATTTGTTGCCAAATTCGGCGCGAGATTTGATCCATTTGAATTGGTAATTACTAGATTGGGGCGGGTAGTCGTAGAAACCGGAAAGAAATTGGCTGGGACCTTGGGAACTTGGGCGGAATTCGAATTTTGACCAAAAGGCCAAAGCCAAGACAAGTTAATTCCACCGTTTTGTGACAAAATAATATAACCAATCACTCCCGCTGAACCAAGAATTAGGATAATTAAGATGGTAATAATTATTTTTTTAGCCATGGTTTATTATGAGGGCAAAGTAAAATCAAAACTAAGGTTTACCAGGTCCGGGTTAATTAATTTGAGAAGAAGGTAGGACGAAAGGGCAATCCCTAAGCCAACCAATGAGGCCTGAAGCTGCTTCATTCCATTAGCCTTAACCATGGGGATATCAGAGACGATATACTCTAGGCCCCCAATGACAAAAAAGAGAAAGACTGCGGCCAAAACAACGACAAAGAAAATAAAATAGGCGGTTCTTAGATATTGCTGTAGTCCGTAAGGTTGAGGCTGGCTTTCTCCGGTGTTGCCATCGTTAATAATTACACTCGGCTCGAGCAATTGATAATTAGCGGCAAAAGCGATAAAAACGGGGACATTGAGAGCAAGCAGGGCGAAGGCCACAAGACAAAGGGACATTATTTTTTTCTTAGATTTAAACATCATTTTTTATTGGGGTGTTTTAAATAGACCGCTCCCGTATTTAATAATAAAAGAATTGCTAAGGATTAGGTCTCCTTTGCCCGTGGTAAAATTAATTAGATTAGAACCAGAAACATTTTTGTCTGGCCGAAGAGTAATTGTCCAGGGATCGCCACTTTGCCCTTGAGCCTTGACCCGATCTACTTGCCAAAAAGAATTAAACCCCGATCCATTTTGGGGGAGAAAATAAGGTTCGGCTCGGACAGTAACTTCTTCGTCAAACAAAGAATACTCGCGAGGAAAGATTTTGCCATAATTAATGCCTTCAAGCGGCTTTTTCTCATAAAAAAGAATTTCGGGAGAGATTAAGTTGATAATTAAGTCGCGGTTGGCAGTAATATTGTCGGCCAAGCTTTTAGCCTCAACGCTAATTTTTACCTGGCGAGCATTTTTGCCGGTGGTGATGATGATAGAATTTTTACCAACACCTGATAGCCCGGTCAAGACGGTTCCATCTTTTTTCCAAATATAACTTAGGTTGGCTAAGTCGATTTTTTGTCCTGTTCGGTTGACAATGTATGGCCAAGCGGTAATTTTAATATCAGCTCCGGGAGAGGGCAAAGCCTTGCCCCGATAAAAGCCAGGCTTAGACGTTTGGGCTGACCAAAAAAGCTCGATATCCGAAGGGTCAAAGATGAAGGTTTTGCTCGCTTTTTGCCCACCGAGAGCCTGAACATAGGCAACAACTTTAGTTTGTTCCCCAACCGTCCCGAGATTAAAGGTAAAAGTTTTTGCTCCTACTCCCTGTGAGGCAAAGGCGCCATTGACGTACCAACTAATAGAGCTGGTATCAACATTAAAACCATAACTAGACAGGGTAATCGTTACCGTTTCCCCTGCTCCCGGACTGGTCGGTTTGACCTCGGCCACCAAATTGGTGCCCGCACTAATTTCTTGAAAGGCCCAGGTAATCATTGGACATAAAGCTAGAATAAATAAACAAATAAGAAAGATTTTTTTAAACATAATATTTGATTTAGGTGACGACTTCTTTGGCAAGTTTGCCAATCTTGGGACCACTTAAAACTGTTGATAAAGCCGCGGCTGCTTTGGGTGAAAACTTAGCAACAATATCTTCAGCATAAACCATTGCCAATACTATTATAACTCCTAAAATCCAAGCTGGTAAGTCGTTAACATAAGGAATGAACTCTAGAAGAGTTGTAATGCCAAGAGTAACCGCTTTCCCTGGCTTGACATAACTTACCCCCTTAAGGCCAAACCAAACAAAAAAAGTAAGGCAAGCAAAAAAAGAAAAGAGCGGATTGATAATCCAACCGAGAAAACCAACAGAAATAAGTTCAATCCCCATTTGGATTAAATCAAAAAGACCAGCTACGGCAATCATTAGTCCGGCCATAAAGATGCCGATTCGTAATTTTGGCTTTTCTTTTTTTTCTTCCTTATCCATTCTTTATCAACTAGGAGTTTGGCCGGCCTGGCGAGCAGTCTCAAAATCAGCCTTGGCTTTTTTGATGGCGAGGATTTGTGACGGGTCGGAAGTAATAATTTGTTCCTCGGTATAGGAAGCGATAACTTTGATTTCAACTCGTTTTAACCCGGCGATGAAGATGCCATGACCGACCGGGGCCTCAAGTAAGAAATATTTTTCCTCCTCGGTTAGGTTAAAAGTTTTTTGGACGAGGTCAATTGAGGCGGGAGATTGTTTGAGGAGCATTTGGATTGAGCCGTTGGTGATAATTGGTCCACCATACTCAGATTTTAAGAAGTCCTCGACGTCCTGGGTAATCGTCGCCACACCTAAATAATACTTACGACCGCGTTTTACCATCGAATAAAGGAAGGAGGCGGCATCTTTTGAGCGCATCATTACCCAAGCTTCATCAACCACCAATAAGCGCTTTTTTAAGTTACGACGGATAGCGTTCCAAATGTGATGGGTAATAATATACATGGCCACCGGTTTCAACTCCTCTTCCATGTCGCGGATCGAGAAAACGATGAATTTTTTATTAATATCAACGTTGGTGGGCTTGTTGAGAAAGCCGGCCCAAGTTCCTTGTGTATATTTGAGTAGACGCTGGGCGAGCGACTCCCCTCCTTCCATCCCAGCCAAGACTAATTCGAGGTCTGACAGGAGTGGCGCTGGCTTATTAGAAAAGTCGGCCTCCGGGGTAATGTCTTTAAGGGCATAGGTCTCTGTAATCGCGTTATCAAGAATCGAATCTTCTTCTGGTGTTAACCCTCCCAACATAATACGAAAGAGACCGACCAGGTTAATAATGTTGGAGCGTAAAACATCATTAGGGGACTCATCCTCTCGCGGAAAGGGTAGATCGAAAGGGTTAAGATGGTGTTCAGAGGTTAAGGCAATATTAAAGTAACGCCCGCCCACCGCTTCGGCCAAAAATTCGTACTCACGTTCAGGGTCAATAACAATAACATCGGTGTCAAACATTAAACTGCGCAAAATCTCTAGCTTGGTAGTAAAAGACTTACCAGAGCCAGACTTGGCAAAGATAACCGAGTTATAATTCTCGAGCGAAAAGCGATCAAAGATAACCAGTGACGAGTTGTGGAGATTTTGGCCGTAAAGAATCCCCTTATTAGAAGTGAGGTCAAACGAAACAAAGGGAAAGAGGCTCGATAAGGGCGAAGAATTTAATTTGGAATTAATCCCTAGATAGTCGGTGGCAAAGGGTACGACGCTCTTAAAACCATCTTCTTGTTGAAAGAGAGCGGTTTTGAGATAAATTAAACGAGAATCAAGAATTGATTTAACGTCTGATTCCACTCGCTCTAACTCATCATCATTATCGGCATAAATTGTTAGGTATAGCCCAACGTTAAAGATCTTTTCGGTGGCTTGCTGTAATTGGTCACGCAAGTTTTCGATGTCGGCCTGGGCGGTATCAAGTTGTGGGTCGCGCACCATCCCCCGCTCTTCGCGATTCATTATTTGGCTTTCAACCTCGGCAATCTTTTTTTGCAGAGTGCGGAGGGCCACGGTCGTATCAAGTGGGTGAATAAAAATAGAAATATCAAAAATCTTATCAAGATTTACTACGGGAGAGAACCATTCTTCGGGTAAAAAGCGGGGGTAAGAAATAACAAAGAGGGTTCGAGCCAATTTTTCGCCGAGGTTTAGACTTTTAGGGGTAACTCGGAGGGCTGATGGAGCGATAATATCGCGCAACTCCAAAGCCCCCATTTGGTAAATGTCTTGGGGTAAAATTGGGATAAGTTCCTCCTGTTTCTTATTCGATTTTCCAAAAAATGGTAAGGCCATATATTAATTTCTAGGTTGGTTAGAGTTTGCGGGCGGAGCCTCTTCGGTGGTGGGAGTACCGGTTTCGCCTGGATTAAAAATTTTGAAATAAAGTTCAATTAATTCCTCGGTCTCAAGTGATTCGTTGCGCAAGCCAACGCGAGACAGTCCGCCGCGCACAACATTAACTCGCTGGTTTAATTGGGCGACATTTTCTTCAAAATTATTGTTAGCCGTTTCGGCGGCTGAAGCGGTTGTCTTTTTGCCAAAGAGGCCAGAAAAGACTCCTCCACTTTTGACATTGAGGATCGGTGGGATATAAGGGACGACCACAAAAAAGTTCTTGGTCATGACA
>JBAZNO010000008.1:0-14017 GCA_041649195.1 Minisyncoccota bacterium
GCGCGGGAGGGTCCCAGCCGCCGAATTAGTATGCAGGGTCGATAATACCAAGTGGCCCGTGAGAGCAGCATTAATCGCGAGGCCAGAGGTTTCGCGATCGCGAATTTCTCCAACCATGATAATGTCGGGATCTTGGCGAACAAGCGTCCGTAAACCAGTAGCAAAGGTTAAGCCAATATCTGGCCGAACTTGAGTTTGATTAATCCGTGAAATTTGATATTCGATCGGGTCTTCGATTGTCGAGATATTAACATCGGGGGTATTTAAAATATCAAGCAAGGCATAAAGAGTCGTCGATTTTCCCGAACCAGTTGGCCCCGTGACCAGAACTAAACCAGTGGTTCGCTTAATCGCTTGTTGCACCTTCTCCAACCCTTCACCATGAAAACCCACCGCCTCAAGCGTATAGCCGTGCACCGAGTCGGGCAATAAACGCATCACCACCTTCTCGCCAAATTGAGTCGGCAAAGTCGAGACACGAAAAGAAACATTTACCCCATTGGTATCAATCTTAAATCGCCCGTCTTGCGGTAAACGTTTTTCATCCAAACGAAGATTGGAGAGAACTTTAATACGGGCAATGATCCCCGGGGCTGTTTCTTTAGGCAAGATCATGGCGTCATGCAAAACACCATCGAGGCGATAACGAATAACTAATTCTTTTTCAAATGGCTCAATATGAATATCCGAGGCTTTTTGCAAAATGGCATGAGATAAAAGTGACTCCACCATTCGTACCACTGGCAAATCTTCGGCCATTTTTTGCAAATCGGCCATGGTTATCTCTTTCACTTCTTCGTCGGGCAAACTTTCGGCCGTTAATTGATCAGAGGCTTTTTTTAGATTAAGAGACTCCCGCTGAATAATATCCCCGAACTCGGCCTTCAAACTCTTTTGATATTGCACCAAAGCATTCTTCATCGATTCGGTATCGGTCAAACGAGGAATAATTTTTAGCTTGCTCCCCTTCCTGATAAAATCAATCGCCTCAAGATCAAGCGGATCAAGCATGGCGATCTCTAGCGTGTCACCAGTTTTTTTGAAAGCGACAAGATTATGTTTGCGCGCCAGTGGTTCGGGAATAAGAGCCAGCACGTCAGGGGCAATATGCTCGCGCTTAAGATCAACAAAGGGGATACCTAATACGTAAGACTTGGCCCGACGGACATCGTCTTCGGTCAAAAAACCCTTGCTAATAAGCAGGTCTTCAATTTTTTCACCGGAGGCCCTTGCCTCATCCTGAACCAAGGTAAAATCTTTGGCATTAATCAGCCGTGAATCAATCAAAAAATTTTTTAAGGCTTCAGTATCCATCCCGTTAGAAATTTACATTTTTATAAATAATCAACATATTTTATCATTTTCATATTTCTAACGGGATCCATAATTAAGAAGAAATTATTCTTCAATTATATCACTTCAAACCAAAACCGTCCCGCTTCGCGCGGGACGGTTTTGTGAATAGCTAGATTTTAGATTGCCTGGAGAGTAAGTTTTTTCCAACTATAAGTTATTGCGCCTTGAGCGCTAACCGTGGCAATACAAACTTTTAAATAATCTGAGCCAGCAATGGCTTGCCCAGAAACGGTCATTGAGGCAACATAAACAATTTCGCCTCGGTAAGCCGCAGAACAGGTTGTTGGTTGAGCGGCAACAGGGACAACTTGGCTAACTCTTGGACCATGACCAGTCTCTGCGTGAATCCCCGGAGCGTCAAAACTAGTCGAGGCTCTTAATGATTGGGTATCGGTTATGCCGGCCACCACCAAACCAGTAGAATTAATCTGTCCATTAACATCCAATTTAGAAGTCGGTGTTTTGCCGATACCAACATTGCCGGTCGCTCTCTTAATTACGAGGACGTCAGAGGTAAGATTATTTAGACGAAGATCTTGAGAACTGTCATTTGGTTTGTAAAGCGACCAGAGATCAGTGCCTCCTTCAGCCCAAATTATACCCGCCACCCGTCCAGACTTAGATCCAGCTTTAAAATAAGCCGGTCCATCATAAGTTGCCGAACCAATATCCAGTAATTGAGTTGGAGCTGTGTTGCCTATACCAACCAAACCAGTGCCACCGATCGTCATTCGCGTCGCATCACCGGTGAGAAAGTCTAAGAAACCGCTTCGAAGACCTAGACCGAAGAAATTTGACCCCGTAGCGTCAGCATTCTCATAAATAGCCAATTTCTTTTGCGTAATGGTATTACCTAGAGACAATTTAACTTTGGGCGTTTTTGTGCCAATCCCAACATTACCTCCAGTTTTGTTGTAGTAGATATTATTGCCTGAAGTTGTCCATTGGCTACCGCCAAGATTAGAGATCGGGCTACAAGCACCAGCCGCATTACAGATCTGATTTACTACCAAACCACTTGTTGTTGTTGTGCCGGTGACATTAAGATTGCCATTAACATTTAAGTTGTCATAGATCGAAACTTTACGAGAACCAGTGTTCCCTGACCCAGCAATGGCTAATTCAACAACCCCCGAAGAGATTGGGGAAATAGTATTCTTGGCCCCAGCCGGAAGACTAGTACCAGGAGCTAAACTCACTCCACCAACCACCCCTAAATCAATATAACCAGAATTAAACAAAACTGTCGGCCCTCTCAAGGTCGTCCCGCCAAGGGCATAAAAGGTAAAGTTTTTTGTGCTATCTGGGCTAGTTCCCGGATCTGACCCAATAACAACCTTGGTATCTTTCTCAAAAATTCTGAAGAAATTGCTCAGGCCAATATTGTAATTACTACCAGACTGAACATAGGCTAAAGTTTGGCCATTGGCGGTCCCGACCGGGAGATTACCACTGGCCGGCGTTGCCCAATCAGCATAACCGCTGGCATTAGAGGTCAAGACCTTACCGGCGCCACGATTAGGGGTAGGGAAATAAAATGAGCCGCTTCCGTTGATCCAGAAATTTTGAGCAATTAATTTATTGTCAAAAAGAGCATTGCCATGAGATTCAAAATCAACGGCCGAAGAATTTCCTGAACTGGCGATATCAACTCTATCACTATAACTCTTCAAAAGATTGGTCACCCCCCAAGTTTTAGTACTGTTATTATAATTAAGGGTCTGTCCGGTCGCTGAACCAGCGGGCAGGCCCGAGCCGGTGCCTCCACCTACGGTATAATTTGTCGTGCCAATCGTCACTGTTGTTAAAGGAATAGTACCGCTACCAGGGTTGGCGACAACATTTGTTCCTGTGCCACCCATAGTAATTAGGGTACAAACTCCTCTATTACAAATATAGGAGTTAGGGGAAAGAAGAGTGGTGCCAGTTACCGACAAATTAGAGGTCGTTGTCGTCCCATAAAGAGTAAGATTGTCCCAAATTTGAACGAGACGTTTACCGGCAATCGTCCCCGCCCCAACTATATCGAGGCCCTTAGACCAAGTCTGATAGCCAATTTTACCGGCATCTTTTTGTCTTTGGCCGGTGGCGGTTCCCTCTTTAAGATCGCTGGCAAAATCAACAACCTTTTTAGCTACCAACGACAGGTTGTCGAGAAGTCCAAGACCCGCTTTTTTTACCTGAAAAGAAGTCCCCACATTGACCGGCGGATTACAACCGATATCGACAGCGGGATCACAGGCTGGTGGGTTAGTACTCGGAGCCGTCCAAGGTAAGTCGGCAGCCAAGACCGGCAGAGCCAGGGCAAAGATCAAAACCATCAATAGGGTTTTGATGAGGGAGAATGTTTTATATTGTTTAATCATGGTAATTTAATAAATAATTTTATTGGCCTTTGAGCGAGTTTAAAATTTCGGCCTTCTCGGCATCGGTCATCGCCGGAGTTTTAGCTGACTCTTTTTTGAGTTCGTCTAAAACCTGAGCTTTACTAGCATCGGTCATGGCCGGGGTAGCGGAAGTTTGAGCTTTTAATGAATTAAGAACTTCGGCCTTTTGGGCATCAGTCAAGGGGGTAGGGTTATTCACGGTTGTAGTTGCTGGCTTAGACGAGGCACCATTTTGAGCTAAAACAAGAACAATCGCCACAATGATCAAAATAACAAAAATCGCCACCAAAACCCCAATCAACTTCCCCGGTTTGGATGAAGTATTTGTTGGTTGGAGGGGTGAAGGAGCTGAAGAAACTTGCATAATATAGTTTAAAAAGTTAGCTATTAATTCGCGTCCCTTAATTATAGCTAATTGGCGCCAAGAAACAATGACTGTCAAGATAAAAATGTTGATAAACAATTCGATTCCTTGACAAATTCAATTAAAAGACTATTATTAGCGAAGTAGTCTGTTGTGTCCCAACGGGCTTTTTTTAAAAATTAATTACTAAACCATGATTGATCTAAAAGCGTTAAAAGCCGGCCTCGAACAAATGGAGGAGGAGCGTCATATCCCCAAAGAAAAGATCCTCTCGGCCATTGAGGATTCTTTAGTGGCGGCCTATAAAAAAGACTACGGCAAAAAAGGCCAGATTATTCGAGCTAAATTTGATCTCGATTCAGGCAAAACTGATTTTTATCAGGTTAAAATTATTGCCGACGAAACCACGACCCGTTTTGAAGAAGAAGCCGAGACCGCCGAGGACGATGAGCGACCCAAATTTAATCCCGAACACCATATTACGGTTGAAGATGCTCGGCGCATCAAAAAAGACGCTCAAGTTGGCGACGAACTCATCTTCCCCCTCGAAACTAAGGAGGATTATGGGCGTATTGCCGCCCAAACCGCCAAACAAGTGATTATTCAGCGCTTACGCGAAGCTGAGAAAGAATCTACTTTGGGCGAATACCAAGAACGTGAGGGTCTTGTCTTATCTGGTACAGTTCAAAAAGTGGATCGCGGCAATGTTTTTATCGATCTTGGCCGAGCCGTTGGTATCCTGTTGCGCGACGACCAAATCCCCGGGGAATTTTATCGCCCGGGCGAACGAATTCGCACCTATCTCTATCAGGTTGAAGAGACTCCGCGGGGAATTAATTTGCGCCTTTCTCGCTCACACCCTAAATTTGTGGAGAAATTATTTGAAACCGAAGCCCCCGAAATTGGTTCCGGCGTAGTTGAAATCAAGGCCATTGCCCGCGAAGCCGGTTCCCGCTCTAAAGTGGCTGTCGCCTCTAATGCCCCTAATATCGACCCCGTCGGCTCTTGTGTTGGGCAAAAAGGTTCTCGCGTCTCGGCTGTCATCAACGAGCTTGGCGGTGAAAAAATTGATATTATAGAATGGTCCGACAAGCCCGAAGAATTTATCGGCAATGCTCTCTCCCCGGCCAAGGTTAATAGCATCAAATTGGATGAGGAAAATAAGGAGGCCCAAATCGAAGTCGATGCTGATCAATTTTCACTCGCCGTTGGCAAAGGCGGTCAAAATGCCCGCCTCGCTGCTAAATTAACGGGCTGGAAGATTGATATTAGCTCGCCCGAAAGTGAACTTGAAGAAATCGCCGAGATCGCTGAAGAAATTGAGGAGACCAAAGAATAAGCCAAATTTTAAGAGAGATGAAAAAACTTTTTTTAACAACACTGATCTTCACTCTCCCCTTCTTAGCCTCGGCCCAAGGACCAAGCCTTGTCTCCAATTATTCCAAGATGATGCAAGAACGTTTGGCCTTCGGCCTAAATCGTAATGCCAAACTTTATAATGGCCTGGTAGAAAAAAGTGTCCAATTGGCAGAAAAGGGCAAAGATCTCTCGGTAATTAACCCTAAATTAGCTGAGACAAAAATAATTATCGACCGAGGCCAAAAGCACCTAGCCGAATTACCAGAACGGGCAAAAAGTTTAACCGCCTCTTCCACTCCTAAGGAGAGTTATGCTATTGTCAGGGGGCTAATAAGAGAGATCGTTCAAGACCTTCGCCTCTCTTATGCCAAAATCAGAGAAATTAAATTATTAATTAAAAGATTAAAATAATCCCGCCAAACGGGACAAAAAATATGGATAATAACGAGAACACTTATGGACCAGCGATTGCCGTTGCTATTATAGTTGTCATTTTGTTCTTTGGTGGTTGGTATGTCTTTTTTGGTCAAGCTTTTAATGGAGCCACCGGCGAAGCGCCAATTACCCCCGAGATAAATGCTTCGGCCACTCCGATTGTTTACGGCACCTCCACGGAAGCGACAACGAGCGTCGAGATCGTGAATTAAATACTTGTCCCGTTAAAAATTTACGGAAAAGACAAGTGGTGATTAAAAATGTGGAAAAAACGATTGAATAAAAAATAATTTATTAAATTAAAAGATAAAAATTTTTAATGGGATGATAAAGTTGCCTAAAATAAACGTCCAGCCGGCCGGCGAAGGAGAAATTGAAATCTCGGCCGAGTTAGAGGTGGAAATTTTTAATAATTATCGCGATAAGGCGCTTAAAGCTCTCGGCGAAGATATTAAGGTTGCTGGCTTTCGCCCCGGCCACGTGCCCGAAAAAGTTATTATCGAGCAAATTGGTGAAGAAAAGGTGTTGTGGGAAATGGCCCAACAAGCAATTGCTGATTATTACCCCGCCATTTTACAAGAGCAAAAAATCCCCGCTCTTGGGCGACCCGAGGTCGCCATCACCAAAATTGCCAAGGATAACCCGCTTGGTTTTAAAATTAAAACTGCCGTCATGCCAGAGATCAAAATTGGTGATTATAAAAAAATCGCTACAAAAGCTAACCAAGAACTACCCTTAAGTGAGTCCAAGGGTAGTCCTTGGTTAGCCAGCGACGAAGAAATTGAGAAAGTTTTAGAAGAAATCAGAAAGAGTCGCGCCACTGCGGATCATTCAAAACATGAGCACAAAGAAGGCGAAAAGTGTGACAGCGCCTCGCCGGAGCATTCTGCGGAGGCGGGACATGAACCGATCCTCCCTGAGCTGAATGATGATTTTGCCAAAAGTTTAGGGGCTTTCGAGAACCTTGATGCCCTCAGGGCCAAAATTAAAGAAAATCTCGAGCTAGAAAAAAAGAATAAGGCCAAAGACAAAAAGCGCGTTGAGATTGTCGAAGAAATAATCAAAACTTCGGATATTAAAATTGCCAGTCTCTTAATCGAAAGTGAGAAAGAAAAAATGCTGGCCGAAATGGAATCGCAAATTGGCTACATGGGACTTAAATTTGATGATTATCTCGCTCACCTCAAAAAAACTCGTGAGGAGCTAAAGGGCAGTTGGGACAAAGAGGCTCGCCAGCGCGTGGCTTTTGGTTTAATTTTGGCCAATATTGCCAGCCTCGAAAAAATCGAAGCCCCGGCCGAAGATCTCAAGCGCGAAGTCGATTATCTAAAAAATCAATATAAAGATGTGCCCGAAGATCGCCTCACCGCTTACGCCAGTAGCCTCATCATCAACGAAAAAGTTTTTGAGTTTTTAGAAGGGATTAAATAAATTTGTTTAAATCTAAAATTTCACAAATTGACCATTTCGAATGGTCTTAAGTTCTAAGGGTCGATCTCCAATATCACCGTTTAAATCAAACGAGATGCTGGAAGAAACAACCCCTTGGTAATTCTTAATTTTGTACAAATTATCTTTAACACAAACGGTATCCTCAGGTTGAGGGCATTGCCGCATGGCGGAGGTGAGCAGATTCAACCCATCATAGCCTTGGGCCACGACGAAGTCGGGTTCTTGGCCAAATTTCTTCCAATAATTATCCCCGAATTCTTTGGCGACAGCATTGGTACCACCCGAATTAATCACGGGCTTAAGATAAATGAGATTCTCGGCAATCTTAAGTTTGAGATTGTCTGGCAATTCAGCCGAATAAATATCCGAGTAGATAGGTAAATTTATGCCAAGTTGCTCCATCTGCCTCAAGATAATGGGGGTTTCTTTTTGCAAAGAGATAAGAAGAATAGCCTCGGGCTTAGAATTTTTTATTTTGACAATCTGGGTTTTGAAATCCTTATCTTCCATAGCATAAGATTCCGCTAAGACAATCTGACCGTTATTCTTCTGGTAAATACTTTGGAACGCTTCTTTGTAACCAAGGCCATAATCATTATTGAGGAAGAGAATCGCGATTCTGTCGGCACCCTTACTAATCATAGTCTCAGACATCTTCTTGGCAAAATAAGAGGAACTTATGCCGGTCCGAAAAGTGAAATCATTAGGGGTTGAGTACTTCGGCGTCGCCGAGACAACGTCCATCTGGACAATTTTATTATTATTAGCAACTGGCGATATGGCCAGAGCCACACCGCTCGCGCTAGTAACAACAAATTTAATATTGTCGGCGCTCTTAAGTTTCAAGAAGGCGGTCAAACCGACTTCTGTTTTAGCTTGGCTATCCTCATATAAGATTGCGAGGGAGCGGCCGTTAACCCCTCCCTGGGCATTTATTTTCTCTAAAGCCAAGTCCAAGCCTTGCCGACTTTGTTCCCCGGTAATACTCGATCCCCCAGTAAGGGGGAGAACGGCCCCAATCTTAATTGAGTTCTTATTCTCCATTTCTGCTCCTGGCAAGCGCCCCCAAAAAACTCCAATCGACAGAAGGCCTGCCGCGATAATAAAAATGGCCGCTAAAATGTTTTTGTTTTTCATCTTTTTATCTCTTTAATTATTAATGATTGACACCATCATAAAACTACCCCATAATTAAGCAATTGGTGATTTTGACGAAAAATATCGTCATTTTATGATATGAAAATACTAAAAGAATTAAAGAAATTGGGCCTATCCGAGAAAGAAGCTCAGATTTATTTGGCAATTTTAGATCAAGGGAGAGCAACAACCATAGAAATTGCCAAAAAAACATCAATAAAAAGAACAACCGTCTACTCAATTGTCATGGATTTGATCGAGGCGGGCTATGTGGCTGAAGCAAAGAAGGGGAAAAGACGTCTTTTCATCGTTGAAGACCCCGCTCTCCTTATTGGGAAATTCGAACAAAATCTTTCTGATGTGAAGTATCTGGTGCCTCTATTGAATACCTTGAGATCTAAGACGGTCCCCCGTCCCCTCGTCAAATTTTATGATGGAATAAATGGGGTAAGGAATATTATGGAAGAAACCTTGCTCATGAATGGCAAGGAGCAGTTTTGGTGGAGTGCCATCAATGATCTTGTTGACGTCCTAGGAAAACGTTACATCTCTCAATGGGTAAGGAGACGGGTAAAAAGAAAAATTAAAACAATAGTCCTTAGAATAAACGATAAGAATTTGGAACCCGAGTTTCAGGCTTCAGAGCACGGCATGAGAGAAATTCACTGGTTACCCCAAAAAGTTCTCTTCAATGGGGCTCTCTGTGTCTTCGACAATAAAGTAGCCTATCTTTCCTCTCGTAAAGAAAGTTTTGGTTTTATCATTGAGAGCAATGACTTCTCTGACATGGTCAGAACAATTTTTAGCAGTATGTGGGAAATGACGACCCAAAATTTGCAAGGGCCCCCTACTTTACTTTGATCGTTTGGAATTCGATATTGGTTAGATCACCATATTTATCAAAGTTTAATTTCCCTCGGGCGCTTTGATAATCTTTGAGAGCCAATAGATAATTTTTTATACATTGATTATCTTCTCCACACTTAGAGAGGCCGGCTTCAATGATTTTCAGGCTGTCATAGCCTAAAGCAGTCAGCATGTCGGCATCCTTCCCGGCAAACAAACGATAATCATTCCAGAAATTTGTCTCCTTTTTATCAACCGGGGTCGAATAGTAGAGGTTATCTTTAATCTTTATTTTATCAATAATCCCTTCAGCCACCATCGAGGGGCTATAGGCAAGAATAACGCCCTTGTAGCCCATACTTCTAATTTGATTGATAATAATTGGCATCGGTTCAGCTAAAACCATCACATAAAGGGCATCTGGCTTGCTCGCCATTAATTTGGTTATATATGTCTTATAATCCCTTTCTTTAGAAGAAAAGCTCTCAATTCCCAAAATTTTCCCACCTTTAGATTCAGCTACTGATTTAAATTCGTCTCTTAAAGATAGCCCGGCAGGATTATCATTGACATGGGCAATCCCAAAAGTTTTCAATTTTAAGACACCAGTTGCATACTCGGCAATGGCCCTAGCTTCGTAAGCATCAGACGCCCACAAACGAAAAATTAAATCCCCCCTGTTTGGGAACATCTGGATTGGTAGCTCCAGAAGCGATATAGAGAACACCACTTTCTTGAGTTTTTTTAGCTACCGACATCGCAACCGAAGAACAAACCGACCCGGTTATAATCTTCACCTTATCAAGATCAATGGCTTTATTAAAGGCGGTGACCCCAGCCGTCGCGTCACATTTATCGTCATCATAATAGACTTCGATTTTTCTTCCATTTACTCCCCCTTTATCATTAATTTCCTTTAGTGCAAAATCAAAGCCCTCTTTAAGATTTTGGCCCCAAACTCCAGCCTCTCCTGACAGGGCAGAAATAAAGCCAATCTTAATTGGCCCCGTTTCGGCTGGCATTGTTGGCTTTGAGCCATAATACCAAACCCCAATAATAACTAGGACAATGACAACAAGAGCGATAACCCATTTAATAGTTTTAGACATGATAATTTTAATGATTAATTATTAACTTTGATAATAATAGCAATTCCCCTTATTGTGGGCAATCTAGGGCAATTGTGGCATGGCATTTTATCTGCGTCAACAAAAATGACCTTCGCCATAAAGACACTTGCAAAACTGGCCGGTTTGGGCAGAATGGGGGAAGAGAAGCAACCATGGGAGGAAAAACCATGTCAATAGTAGATGATAGTGGAAAAATCGGCCGAGCCTTGGTAGAAAAAGGTAAGGTGTCCGAAGAAGATCTGGAAAAAGCTCTTTTTCGGAAAAAGCAACCGGGTTGGGAAAAACTTGGAACGGCCAGCATCTTGATTTTGATGGGAAAAATCAACCGCGACCAGGCCAACCAGTTTCTCAAAGAGCAGACGGGGGGAAATAAAAGGATTACAGATACCGAACAGGTTCGTAACCTGAAAGTATCCCAACAATACCCCCTCCCCGACTAAAAAAACACCCCCGCTAACCTTCGTGGTTAGCGGGGATTGTCTGTCTCCTTAGGCAAAATCGGAGACGGGACGGCTGAAATAAAAAAGGTCATGACGAGTCCCGCTAGGATGAGCCATGGAGAAAGTCACCCTCTTTTTCGTGACCTTCTCGACCGTAAATGGCCCATTACAGTTACGAAAAAGGGTCATCGTCGCATCCAGATCCTTCATGTTCAGCGAGGAACTCGCAAAAATATCTTGCGGATGCTCAAACTCCAAGATCGTACCGACCTTGAACGCTTTGGCTGGGATAAATTTGCCCTGAGTCGAAGTTTCTGTTGTTTCAGGCATTTGGATTCTCCTTTCTTTCTTCTGAGCCCAAAAATCTAATTATCATTACTATCAGAAAAATCTAAAATTGCAAGTTATATTTTTTGTGTTATATTATCGGCATATGTTAATCCCCACTGTTATCGAGAAGTCACCCATGGGCGAGCGCGCCTATGATATTTATTCGCGTCTCTTAAAAGACCGGATCGTCTTTTTGGGTGGACCGATTGATGACGATGTCGCTAATATCGTCATTGCCCAACTTCTCTTTTTAACCGCCGAGGACTCAACCAAAGATATTACTCTTTATGTTAATTCGCCGGGTGGCCAAGTTACTTCGGGTCTCGCGATTGTTGATACAATGAATTTTGTTAAACCCGACGTTTCAACGGTTTGCGTTGGTATGGCCGCCTCAATGGGGGCCGTAATCCTTTCCTCTGGCCAGAAGGGCAAACGTTTTGCCTTACCCAATTCCGAGATTATGATTCATCAACCCCACGGCGGAGTAGAGGGGCAAGCCACCGATATTGAGATTAGCGCCAAACGCATTCTTAAAAATCGCCGTTTGCTAAACGAAATTCTGGCCAAAAACACCGGCCAGCCAATTAATAAGATTGAAAAAGATGTTGACCGCGACTTCTTCATGGACTCCGACGAAGCCAAAAAATACGGCATCATTGACGAGATCATTAAAGGCAAAAACGGGCTAAAGAACGGGAAATAAAAAAAAATATAAAAGCAAAGGGGCCGACGAAAAAATTCGCCGGCCCTTTTAGAATCTAAATCTCCTCTTTTTTGGAGCACGATTACAAGGAACAAGCAGATGGGCAGACAAAAGAACTTTCTCTCGTTTGGGCGTTTGCAAAAGACAATGGTCACCAAGGGGATTCGCCTCAATCGCCAAGACCAGATAGCGAGTCGAGGGAAAGGTTCGGCGCAAATTTTCCATCACCGCAATTTGCCAGGTTAATTCCGCTCGAACGATATCGTCGAGCCCGGGGAGAATCTCCTCCTCCAGTCGCTTGAGAGACATTAACCAAACCTCTTCGTCGACCCTTACCGGTCCATCAGCCAATTCGGTTACCTCCTTCTTGCCCGATAATGAAGCCAGCTTTGTCCCCGGAATGTTCTTGAGAAATCTCAATGGGACACCCGGATGGGAAGAGGAACTTTCTTCCTCATCAACATCGACTATTTCTACCCCTTCCCAATCCTCTGGCCACTTAGGGACAAGCCGGACACCACCGATAAAGCGCCAAAGATCAACCAAGGGTTTTAGGTCACAACCAGGAGCAACTTCATCAGCCGCCTCTTCGACCGACACCAATTGCAATAACCCTCCTTGGTAATATTCATTAAACAAGAAGGGAAGTTTTTTGCCCGAAAAATCCATGGAATTCTCCTCCTCGTTTGTTTATTCTTATTTAGCCAAGGCAGAACAATTCTGCACCCAGCGACCAATTCTGGTTTCAGTATAGACACAAGAAAAATTAACGCAAACCGGCCAGGGACCCAACGGGGTACCTGGCCGAAACAGAGGTGGCTACATCTTGGCGAAAAATCGATGAAGATCGCAAGCAATATCTTTTACAAAGGAGAGGGCGATTCCGCCAAAGATAGCCATGAGACAAAGGCCACCAAACGCTCCGGGGCCAGCTATTCCGGGATCAGCCCGTCCAGAGTACAAATCGGAAGAAAAAAGCCAGAGGAAAAACCCGCCCAAAGAGGTAATGGCTAAGGAAATAAGGATCCCTACCACTCTCCTAAAAAAAATTTTCATGGACAAACCCTTTCGGTTAAATTGCCATTATTATCCTTTTTTAGTAAAGCAAAAAAACTCGCCCAAATAAAGGGTTTTGGGTCATTTGACGACCGTCAAGGGGTGTGATATCATCTAAGTATTCGAAATTAAAATTGGTTGTAATTTATTAGAAAATATTAAATTTAAGTCCGCTTTGTCTTACTTTAAGTCTAAAAATTCGATATTCCCTACGTTTCATCGCAAATTTAGAATCGACTAAAAACAGGGCGGCAATAAACCTATGAGTCTAAAAATTGTATTTCTCCTCGCCGGAGCTGCTGGCCTTTTGGGTATCGCCATTGGCTACATTTTGCGTTACCTGATCCTCTCGGCCCAAAAGGGTTCGATGGAATTGCAGGTTAAACAAAGCCTGCTTGAGGCTAAGGACCAAGCCCAAAAAATTGTGGCCACCGCCGAAGCCGAGGCTAATAAAACCGTTGATGAGGCCAAAGCCAAAGCTGAAGTTAAAGAAGCCGAGTTAAAAAAGCGCGAAGATCGCTTAATTAACAAAGACGAGTTACTCGACAAACGACAAACCGACATTGATAAGGAGGCTGACGAAATTAAAAAGAAAATTGAAGAGGTTAAGGAGATTAAAGAACGAGTTACCCAAGCCGAAGAGGTAAAAAAGAGAGAATTAGAGCGCGTCGCCCATCTCTCGACCGACGAAGCTAAGCAAGAATTGATTAACGTTGTCGAAAAAAATTACGAAGACGATATCCTCTCGCGCCTAAGAAAATTAGAGATTGACGGGGCCGACCGGCTTGAACAAAAAGCCAAAGAGGTGATGATGACCGTTGTTCAACGTCTCTCCACCTCGACGGTGCCCGAAGTTATGTCCACCATTGTTGATATTGCCTCCGACGACCTGAAGGGAAAAATTATCGGCAAAGAAGGACGAAATATCCGCGCCTTTGAGAAGGCCACGGGGGTAGAAGTGATTATTGATGACACCCCGGGCTCAATTGTCCTTTCCTCCTTTGACCCAGTTCGTCGCCAAA
>JBAZNO010000009.1:0-13843 GCA_041649195.1 Minisyncoccota bacterium
GACCAAATCTTGGCTGATTTTGCCGGCGATAAGCCAATGGTGCGCCTCCTCGAGGGCGACGTTGGTTCAGGTAAAACCATGGTCGCGGCGGCCACCACTTTTGCCATGGTTCGTGCCGGACTCGAAGTCTCCTACATGGCCCCGACCGAAATTCTGGCCCGCCAGCACTTTGAGTCTTTTATAAAATATTTTGAACACATGAATATCCAGGTCGGCTTAATTACCGGTAAAGAATGCAAAAAATTCCCATCTAAAATTAATCCGCACGAGTCCACTCATATTTCAAAACCACAATTATTAAAATGGGTGGCGAATGGCGAAATCCCCATCCTCGTCGGCACCCACGCCTTAATTCAAAAACAAGTTAAATTTAAAAACCTAGCTTACGCGATTATCGACGAGCAACACCGATTCGGAGTTTTACAAAGGGCTAGATTGGTACGTAAAAACGGAGCGGATCAAAAAAGTTCTGCGTCCCTTCCCCACTTGCTCTCCATGACGGCTACTCCCATACCAAGAACTTTGGCTCTTACTGTTTTTGGCGACTTAGATTTGACCCTGCTTGATCAAATGCCGGCCGGACGCAAACCAATTATTACCAAAATTGTCGGGCCTGATAAGCGTGACGAGGCTTATGAACATATTCGCACCGAATTAAAGGCCGGCCGCCAAGCCTATGTCATTTGCCCACGAATAGACGAGCCCGATCCTGATAAAGAAATGGCCGTGCAAGCCAAATCGGCCAAGGCTGAAACGGTGCGACTACAGGACAAAATTTTTCCTGAATTTACCGTTGAAGTAATGCACAGCAAACTTAAGCCCAAAGATAAAGAGGACACGATGCAACAATTTGTGGCTGGAGAGATTGATATCCTCGTTTCGACTTCGGTGATTGAAGTGGGCGTTAATGTGCCCAATGCTACTATTATTATTATCGAGGGCGCCGAGCGATTTGGTTTAGCCCAACTCCACCAATTGCGCGGACGAGTATTGCGTTCAAATCATCAAGCCTATTGTTATATTTTTTCTGAAACTAGGAGTCAAAAATCGATGGATCGACTCAAAGCCCTCGTGAATGCTAAAAATGGTTTTGAGCTGGCCGAGCACGACCTCGCTCTACGCGGTTCAGGCACGATCGTGGGCGGTAAACAATGGGGCATCAGCGATATCGGCATGGAAGCAATTAAAAATTTAAAAATGGTTGAAGCGGCTCGCACCGAAGCCGAAAAAATTATCAACGCCGACCCCGACCTCTCCCAGCACCCCAGCTTCCTCGCCCGCCTCGCTTCGCAAAAGCAAGAGATTCATTTTGAGTAAACGCAGATCAACGCGGGCCACACGCAGGCTAACGCCGAAAAAGAAAATGCCCGCGGGTGTTGCACACCCGCGGGCCAAGAAAACTGAACTACAAAAGGTGGAAACTCCCCAACTCCATCTCCCCATCAAAGGCAATAATTGTTACCGGCGGCCGTTCTTCGATATTGGCCTCCATAATCCGCTGAGAGGCCCCCTTTAAAACCTCTTTGTAACAACTCGAGAAGCCTGCTAATCCCTCGTTACCCCCGGGCGGGTATTCAACCCCAATTACGATCGAGGAAGGAAAGAGGTTTAGCTGTTGGATTCGCCACTCAAAATCATGGAGAATTTGGTCGTTCTGAATCGCCTCGATAGCCAGGTTGGCCATCCCGTCCAGCTTTTGAATCTGACGGGCCAAATCAAACAAAGCCTCTTGAACGGGCGTCGAAGGAAGCGCTGGGAAAAGTGAGTTGGCCTTCGCTAAGAAAATTACTTCCTGAGACTCGAGTGACCGTTGCCAACGAGCAGAGATCGCTTTCATCAATTCATGAGCCCTGACCCAGCGATTTTCGTCGGCCAAGATAAGAAGAGCTCTCTCAAATTGTTTCGAGGCGCCTCTGTCCTGATAAATATCCCGACGAACTTGCGTCGAAATCACTTTGTCGGCAACCTCACTCTCTCTCGCCGCCTCCACCAAAAATTCAAAGACTTCGTCGGCCTCCTCCTCTGTAGGAAAAGAAGAAAACCAGTATTCAACAAGGGTTGAAAGCAATAAAACTCCAACATTGCCCTCGATCTTGATGTGATGGCTCAAAGCTAGATAGAAATCTTGGCAATATACCGTCCATTCCCGCAAAAAGAGCCCGGGATTCCAACTGGCGTTCATGCCGACCGTATGGCGATCGCGCAGTCCTTCGCCAAAAGCATTAACGTACCACAGGAGCTGATTCTCATCCGTGGCTTCCCCAGTTTCAAAACCGGGAAAGATGGTGTCTTCCAAGACATGATGAAGAAAAGTAATCCTCTCCTCCACGCTTTTGCTCGATAAGAAATGAATGAGAGTCGCATCCCATTTTCCTCCTTCGGCCAAGCCAGAGACATACTTGCCCAACTTGGTATCTCTAAAATACGCTTCTTGCATTGTATCCATCGTAACCTCCAAGCTGTCACCAGGACAGCAACCTTTGACCTTTCCCAAGAAAGGTTTTGTCCAAAAAAGCACCAGACTTCTCTAGACAGTTTCAAACAACAGTGGACCACCAGAGTCCAACCTACCCCCAAATTACCACTTTTTTAGATTTTGTCTAGATAAAGAAAATGCCCGCGGGTGTGCAACGCCCGCGGGACTAAAAATTGAGCCGAGAAATGATTAGCCTGCTTGGTGAGAAAAAACAATCTTACTGTTAACGGATGAGAAGGCCCCCCCGACCAGACTCTTCACATGAAAAAAACAATGAAGATCTGCCCCCACAAGGCGCTCTTCAAACCATTGAAGCAAGACTGTGTCCTCCTTCAAGAAATCACGGACAACGTTATGGATCTTCCAAATTTCCTCATTACCAAGTCCGCTCTGCAGAAGGACGGTGAGAGATAATTCGTTAACACCAACCCACAACAATTCCGTTTTGAACGGATACTTCTCTTGGATTTCTGCAACGACTTTATCAGCAAAGAGTCGAACTTCGTGAATCCTTTTGGCGGCGATGACAAGAGCTTCTTCGACGACGGGATCATCGGGGTCGCCGTCGGGGAAAACGGCGGCAATTTGGGCAAGGTAAGAGAGTTTCAGGATGTCTCCGCTCTTGACCCAACCCTTTAATAAAACTTTTTCAAGAGAGATAAGATTACCGAAGGTAACTATGTCACTCTCCGAGCCTTCTTGCCCGGGATTGATCCGAGCAGACTCCTTGCTAATCAAACTGATCGCCAAGAGCTTTTGAGTAACAGAGCAATGGGAATCATTTTGGCGAATAGCATCCAAAACTACTTCCCAGATATCTTCCTCCACTTCTTTGGCAGAAAGAAGAAGGCAAAAGATTTCTTTCTGCTGTTCCGAGTTCTCAAGATAACACCAGTTCCAAGCAATCTTACTCAGAAGGATCCCCTTTGCTTCGCGGAAAGCCCCTTCTTCTTGAATAAAGGAGTATTGGCTAAGCTTTTCCCAGATAAACCAGCATTTAATGGCAATCTGGTAATGGCCGAGGAACTCAGGCTCACCTGCCAAGCTAAGAGCCCGAAGAAACAAAGAGAACTTATCTTCTCTCAAATCTCGGGTCTCAACCGAATTTTTCCCGTTGATGAAGGATAATCCGGGTAAGACAACCTCCACAAGCTCGTCAACCAGAACTTCGACTCGCTCCCAAGGCGTCTTTCCTAACATCCTTTGAGCCAAGGCGAATTGGTTAAGTTTTTCGGTCAAATACTTAAACAACGGTTCCTTCGAAATATCTTCCGACATACAAACCTCCTTTGTGACCACGGTCACAATTTTAGGCCCTCCTCGCAAGGAGGGATTGGTGGAGAGAGAAGCTTACTTTGAGGCCACGGCCTCTTCGTCTTCTCACTGTTAAAGATCAATAGGCACTTTGCCTATATCACCTACCCCCAAACTACCACTTTTTTAGATTTTGTACAGCCCCATTACAGATCTGACGATCGTGGGGTTTGTAATAATTTTAAAGATACTTCCCAAAAACAAAAGGTTCATTTTGAATAATTTTTTAGCTCCAGAAAAACTCTACCCTTAAGCTCCGCCAATAATTTGGGCCAGAGGGCTTTAGCTTTTTCGGTTTTAACTCGTTGAGGTAATTCTTCTTGCCACATCTCGCAGAGCTCTACCCAATCTCCGGGGTCAAATTTATTTTTAAGATGTTCAAAAGATAATTTGCTTAAATTGTCGGCGTCAACAACAATCGCCTCGTCTTCTTGTTTTGAATCGTGAGCGTCGGCCGCTTCAATTAGGCGGATAATGGTGGCAATTTCTGTTTGATCATAATCGAGATTCGATAGAAATTCCTTGGCAAATTGATGAGAATTATCGTTCGCTAGTTGTTCTAAATCTCTAAGCTCGGCAAAAGTTATTTTATCTTTAGCCCAAACATCTCTCCAGCCGATATCGTGAATATAGGCCGCCGAAATTAATAATGGTAAATCTGACCGACCCTCTCCTAATTTTTTTACCCAGGCAACAGCGCTTAAGGCATGTTCCCAATCCCCCGGCCGACAACGTAAAATCACTTTCTCGGCCCCTTGCTTAAACTTTTCTTCATCAAAAGACATTTGGTGCACGCGCTTGGACTCGAACCAAGAACCGCGGAGGTATAAGCTCCGTGCTCTAACCAATTGAGCTACGCGTGCGGACAGGTTAAATATAGCCCAAAAAAACTTATTTCTCAATCTCAACTCCGTCGAGACCGGGTGCAAAAATATCGCCTTCAGTCGTTGGCCTAACTTTGGGTTTAATCCCATTTAAGATCAGTAATTTTTCAAAATCTTCGCGCTCCAAAGTCTCCACCTTAATCAATTCGGTCGAAATATTATCAAGAGCGGATTTATTGGTTTTGAGAATTTCTTCAGCTTCGACTAAAGCGCGATTCATAAATTTACTCACCTCTTGATCAACCTGTTTAGAAGTATCTTCGGAGATCACCTTCTCAGCCAACCAACCACCCGAGGCACTGGCGCGCGCCCCACTATCAAGCGCCACCGGACCAATGTCGTCACTCATGCCATAACGCGTTACCATATCGCGAGCCAAAGCGGTTGACACTTGGATATCGTTGGAGGCACCGGTCGTTAGGTCGCCAAAAATCATTTTCTCGGCCGCATAACCGGCCAGCGACACCGAGAGATCGGCCAAAAATTCTTTGCGCGATTGGAGTTTACGATCTTCGAACGGTAATTTAAGTGTGTAACCAGCGGCGCTCCCGCGTGAAATAATCGAGACCTTGTGTACCGGGTCGGCATGCTCCAAAAGCGAAGACACTAAGGCGTGACCAATTTCGTGATAAGCGGTAATCTTTTTTTCTTGGGTCGATAGAATATGGCTCTTTCGCTCTGGTCCCAACATCACCTTTTCAACTGAGCGCAAAAGATCATATTGCGTTATTTTTTGTCGATTTTCGCGCGCGGTTAAAATCGCCGCCTCGTTCATAATATTAGCCAAGTCCGCACCCGAAAAACCGGGAGTTCGTTCGGCAATCACGGTCATATTAACATCCTCGCCCAATGGTTTTTTCTTGGCATGAATTAATAAAATTTCTTCGCGATCTTTTTTGTCGGGCGAATCAAGCATCACTCGGCGATCAAAGCGCCCCGGGCGAAGCAGGGCCGGATCAAGTACGTCGGGCCGGTTAGTCGCGGCCATCACAATCACCTTCTCGGTTGGCTCAAAACCATCCATCTCGGTTAAAATTTGGTTGAGCGTTTGCTCACGTTCGTCATTACCACCGCCCATTCCTGAACCACGATGGCGGCCAATGGCATCAATTTCGTCAATAAAGATAATAGCTGGCGCCGACTTCTTGGCCATATTAAATAAATCACGCACGCGTGAAGCGCCCACCCCCACAAACATCTCCACAAATTCTGAACCCGAGAGATACATAAAAGGCACTTTAGCCTCCCCCGCCACTGCCCGTGCTAGCAAAGTTTTACCGGTACCCGGCGCTCCCATCAACAAAACTCCTTTAGGAATGCGCGCCCCAATATCTAAAAACTTTTTGGGATTACGCAAAAAATCAACAATCTCCAGCAATTCTTCTTTCGCCTCCTTTACTCCAGCCACATCTTTAAAAGTAACGCGTTGCGTCCCATCATTAGGATCAATTAAACGCGCGCGGGATTGGCCAAAAGTAAAGGCTTGCATACTGGCTCCGCGCACCTGACGCGAAATAAACCAAAAAAGAATCAGTACAAAAATAATCGGGATAAGAATTGGCAAAATCGTAACCAGCCAAAAATTAAGACCATAGGAATCACTCATTTCGATAATCACCTTTTTCAGCTTGTCGGCCGGCACGCCATAATTAACCAGCGATTGTGACAACGAACTTTCGGTTTCTTTTTTGGCTTGTTTGACCGTTTTATCGGTTAAGATCACCTGCAAGTCTTCGCCCTGAACCGAGATCTTGGTCACTTGATCTAGATTAATTAATTGCGCGACTTGGGATAAGGGAATGGTTTCAGTTTTAGTTTTGGCCTTATTTTCGGCCAAGGAGGCATAGATAAAAACAATCACGGCCAAAATCAGCACCGCCACAAAGAGTTGGTTGCCAAATTGGCCAATTACCTTGCCCCGCTTAAAATCGGGCCCGCCTGGCCATCGGGCAGGCATTTTAGGCATTTTACCGTTGCTTTTAGCCATAATATCGGCTACTATAACACAATAAAAGCTAATCCTCAAACGAACCATGGATCCCGTTAGAGACAAAAATCTTATGTTTTACAACTATGTTTTAAAAAGCAAGAAAGATGATAAATTTTACATAGGATTTACGAGTGATTTACGGAAGCGCTTTAAACAACACAACGACGGCAAGTCGACAGCAACCAAGAATCGCGGACCATTTGAGATAATATATTATGAAGCATGCTTAAATGAAGAAGATGCAAGGTCGAGAGAAAAGTATTTAAAATCTGGCATGGGTAAGCGCTATCTTAATAACCGTATCAAGAAAAGCGCTTCCTGTCTCTAACGGGATGGACATCCACAAAATCATTTTTATCTTGGCTTTCCCATATTTTTTTTACCAAGAGCACATCAAACCGAAAGATAAAAAATAGTCCCGGTCGCATATCTAAAAAATATGCTACAATAAAAAAATGTTAATAAGTTTTGCTAAAAAAGCCTCCTTGAGCGGGCTGATTGTTTTAAGCCTTTTTGGTTTTGGCCAATTAGCTCTGGGCGCTGAATTAAAATACACCACGATTGTTGATGTTAAAGATAACCAAGTTCTTTTTCGTTATGGTGGATTAGAGCAAACCAACGTCTTTCTCTGTAAGATTACCGACCTCTCTTGCCAAAACCTAGGTTCGACCACTCCGCCCGAAGTTTCGGATTCTTTTACTGACCCCGAACCACTCTCCGCTAAAATCAAAGGTCTTAAATTCGATCGTGCCAACGCCACTCGCCTTACTCTCTCCCCCGACGAAAAATGGCTCGCCTATTATGACGCCGCCCTTGCTAATAAAGAGAAAACGCGAAAATTTGTCTTAATTGCTCTCAATAATGGAGTTAAAATAAAAACTTATGAAGTCTCGGGCAAAGTTAATTATTGGGACCTCCTGTCTGAAGATTTACGAATTTTTCATTTTGCACCCGATAGCTCAAAATTAATTTATTTAGATGACCGTTCAGGTTACCCTAGTCTCTACTCGGTTAATTTAACCGGCCTCCCGCCGAAGGCAGGACGAATGCCCGGCAAGCAAATTACTTTGCGCAATTATACCATCGCCGATTTTTTAGTTTGGGATAAAGATATAATTTATTTCACCGCCAATCGTGAAAGTGATCATCTCTGGGCACTTTATAAATTCGACACGGCAGCCAAGGACGTTAAAAAAATTGCCTCTAACATCTCTTATAACCAACGGATGCAACGGGTTGGCAACCAATTATTGTTTTTGCAAATCAAAAATAATTCTACTGTCCCCGTTCTTTATGATCCTTCGATTACCATTAGTTCGGGTAAAGCCTTTTCTTATTTCCCCGCCTTCCCAGCCAACCCGCCCGTTACTGGCTATACCGAAAAAGAAATTAAACTGGGTAAACTTAGTGGTGTTTTACTAAAACCTAAAAGCTATTCCCCCGCCAAAAGTTACCCCCTATTTATTTGGCTCCACGGTGGGCCCTATCGACAAGTTAGCCTCGGCTACCACTCCTATCTTGGTTACGCCATCTATGATTGGCTAATGGGCCAAATGGCCAAAAGTGGTGCGCTCATTTTAAAACTTGATTATCGCGGGAGCTATGGCTATGGCCGAACTTTTGCCCAAAGTATTACTGGTGAAGTGGGCAAAGGCGATGTCGCTGACGTGCTAACCGCCCTCACCGAATTAAAAAAGTCCTACAAAATTAACAAGGCTTATTTAGTCGGTAATAGTTATGGTGGGTATCTGGCCCTGAAAACCATCGTCGAAAATCCCAAAAGCTTTGCCGGCGCCATGCCGATTAATGGCGTGATGGATTGGTTTGTGCTTCTCGATAAATTAGAAAACTCGATCTTCAACACACAATTTGGTGGCTTGCTTGAAGAAGCTAATAGCCAACTTTATTATCAGGCCGACATTGCCGACCGAGTAAAAAATCTAACTAGCCAAAAAATTGTGATTATTCAAGCCGAAAAAGATCGAACGGTCCCGGTAAGCCAAGCCGATTATATCGCTAAAATTTTTGGCTTAAAAAATAAACCACTTGGATTAATAAAATATCCCGGCGAAGACCATGTCTTTAAAAAAGTGAGTAGTCTGGAGGATATTTGTCGCCGCCTAGCCGCCATGGCCAGCCTCAGTGCTGGTTGCCAGTGGAATAATTAAATTCCCTGGATGTAATAGTCTTAAACCCTCGGCGGTGGTCACCACCAAGATTTTTTGTTCCTTTAAGTAATCGACAATTTGTTGTAAGACTTCGTGACGAATACTAATAGAATTACCATCTTCGTCGATCCGATGAAAAACGAGGATCACCCATTTTTTATCGCGCATCGCCGTGTCGATTTTATCTTTAATCTCGGGCCAAGAATTATTAAGGGTGACCCCCCAACGATGGAGCCAAAAAGGATCGATTGTTTTATCATCTAAGCCAAGATCAAAAGCCCGCGCGCCACTGAAGCCAGCCTTTTTTGTCGCCTCTGCCACTTGGCCGTTGACGCTACCGTAAGGATAGGCAAAAGTCTCCACCTTTTTAACACCCAGTTTTAAAAGATCGGCGCGCGAACCAGCAATTTGCCAAGACAAATCATAAGGGTCAATTTGGGCAAGATAAGGGTGGGTGCGAGAATGGCCACCAATCTCAGCGCCCGCCCGCTCTAATTCTAAAACTTCTCGACTGGTTAAATAATCAAAATGATCTAAATAATGGGTAATAACATAATGGGTACTCGGCAAACCCGACGCTTTAATAATCGGCCAGCCATATTTGTAGGACGAAGCGTAACCATCATCAAAGTTTAACGATACCATCCCGCCCAAGGGCAAAGTTTCAAAAAATAACTCGTTTGAAAAATAAGAAGAATTATCTAAAAAAGAAAAGCTCCAAACGATCGTGCGATCGGCTAAAATAAAAGCCGCCAATAAAATAGCGAGCCCAATAATGGCAATCTGATTTTTCACTAGCCTGATTCTAGCAGAGTCAAAAAATTTAGCAAAAAGCTAGCGCCTCAACCGGGGTCGAAGCGCTAGGTAGCAGACCAAAGAAAATTAGAACTCTCGACGAGAGACAGCTGAAGCCGTCCCTCGCCATCAAGATCTGGATAAAAAAAGAACTTTGCTGCCTGGCCAAGGCAACTCCCCGCGAGGAAAGAAAAGAAAAAGACAATCTCAGGGGATCGTCCCTTGCCTTCCTGTCGTTACCACGATGACAAAGGATTCCGCGGGAGGCGGAAGCTATCACCGCTGGTTGCCCCGAACAAATCTGTTCCCCTCTCAAAGGTTGAGTAGAGGGCAAAAGTGTCCAGGACGGTTCCGTGGGATTTCCATACTCCTCCCCTAACCCGCAGTTCCGGGTCAGGTCTTTAACCGCGAAAATGATCGCGGGTAGAGGCAATAATAGGGCCGCAGTGACGACGTCCAAGCACAAGTACAAGGTTCTCCCTCCTTGTTGTTATCCACTATCAATGCTACCAAAACCCCCAATAAAGGCAAGGGGGTCAATTTTAAGATTGGTGGACATAGTGAGCCAAAGTTGGAACCAACTACATTCTTGGGTTTTTGAAGCGTCTGAAGCGATTTTAGGAGGTCGGCAAGTCGAAAATAGCCTTATTTACCTAAGATAAACCATAGGGAGGTAGACACAATAAGGGAATTAAATATAATAAAAAATAATCAGCAAGGTGTTACAATCTATTTATTATGAGATATCTTATCGAACATTGGATAGAGACCTTAGCAACAAATGCTGTTAAGACTGGCGACGGTAGGTTGGATTCATTTTCTAGAGATGAAATAGTTTTTTCTCACTCAGAATTCAATTTCCGAGATGGATGGATTGGTCATAATTGGATTGCATCGGGAACAATTGATGCCGACGACCATATAACAGCGATAAATTCTTTTCGTGGAAAGTTAATTAAAATTATTCCCAAGATAGCTCTAATTTCTCAATGTTACATAGACTTCATCAGTCAATCTTTTTTAGTAATTAAAGAAGACCGTGAACTAGCTTTTTTCCGCTATGTGAACAATATAGAACCTACGCCGCTTATGTTTATGGAAAACGAATTAAAAGCCCTTGATATTTTGCTAGAAAATGGAGATATACCGGAGGAATTTTATTATAGGTGGAATGATTTAGTAAATAGTTACGGCTATACTTCGAAGCTACTAAACATCATCTCAGCCATAGAATCTTTAACCAAGAAACCTAACGGGGAAAAAGATTGGGAGAAACGGAAACTTATTTTAGGAGAAGATTTGGTGACTCATCTGTGGGGGCCTTCGGGACTCAGACACAGACTAAGTCACGGAGATTATTATATTAAAGATGATGACAAGAACTACCTAGATTTGATACATCAAAAAATAATTAGTTACTTTAATGATTATGTCTTGAAAGAAAAATTACTGGCAACGGACATTATTAAACCGCAAAGGCATTTTTTCGGCAACAAAGAAGAGGGGCGCTGGTTTATAAAGCCGAAGCAAGGTAATCAGATAAACATCAAAGATGTTCTGAAAGATTTTAACGAAAATGGTATTCACGATATAAAAAATTACGAATATGAATGGGATAAAGAAATTACTGGGGCGTTTTAAACCAATAAATTGATTCTTATCAAACGATGAGAGGAGGATAAGGGCAAAATGTCGGACAAAGACGGCTTTAAATTAAATGCTTATTGGCAAAAGCGTAACCCGAACCAGATTTTATATAAATCTCAAACTCTAGGGCTTGTTTCTTTGTTGGGAAAGCGCAATACCAGATTAACTTAAATGGTTTTTTAGAAGATGAATATTTTGAGTTACCAGAATTATGTTCGGCCAATCTTTTTTTAATATCAGAAGTTGAGCCTTTATATAAACTATCGTCTTTTTCGCTTTTGAGAATGTAGACGTAGTGCATGGGTAAATTATAAAGTCATAACATAAATAAAGCTACGCCCTCCTTCGCTAAAGCTACGGAGGACCACTGCTTCTATCTAAACCAAAACAACCCGACAAAAAAATCAGGGTTGTTTTGAGGCTTCTTGTGCAAGCGAAAAAGTGCTTGCACTGCGAAGCTTTAGCGTAGCAGTGGAAGTGGCGGGAATCGAACCCGCGTGCGGATAGGTCACTTTGATTGGTCTATATGTTTAGATTATTTCAATCACCGAAGTGAGTTTAAATTATTTAAGTCAGAAATAATCAAGAGCTTAAATAATCGAGTCTCTAAGTTTCGAACTTAAGGCGAGGCAGGCTTAAGTTCTAACCCAAATGTATTATGCTCGGTCTAGATCGTTTAGGTGACAATCTAGCGAACACCAGCTTTACGCTAAAGCGAAGGCTGGAGAGAAATATGGCGAAGCCACATTCCCCTTGTTAGATGCGTTAGCATTTAACTTTTTCTAGCAAGTTTTAAGAGTGCGCTAGAACTCTACATACAAATCAGAGCTCAGCTACTCGTCGAAGCCGATCACTCCCAAATTTATCTTGTCAACGAACTTTTTAAGTCGCGCGCAATGTCGCGTTTTGATTCCTTTTTCTTAAGGTCTTCGCGCTTATCAAATTTCTTTTTACCACGTGCCACCGCAATCTTGACCTTGAGAAACCTATTCTTATTATACACCGAGAGTGGCACGATTGTCAAGCCACGCTGTTCGCCCCTCGTCGCGAGCTCGGCCAATTCTTTTTTGGTAAGTAAGAGCCGGCGAGTGCGATAAGGATCGTACTCACCAATAATATTATTGGGTTGATAGGGCGGGACAAAAGCGCCCACTAAATAGGCCTCGCCACCACGAATAATCACTCGCGCGCCTTCGAGCGACCCCTGTTTGCCCTTAAGCGATTTGACCTCACCGCCAAGAAGCTCGATCCCCGTTTCGTAGGTCTCAAGCCAGTCATAATTTAATCCGGCTTTTTTGTTTTCGATCAAATTGGCCATATTGCCTATCTTATCATATTCTGTTACCATTTAGCCATAAATAAAGACCTTGTATCAGCCAGCTATTAGAATTAATAATCAGATTCGCGCCAAAGAACTCCGGGTAATTGACGAAGAGGGTGGCAACCTCGGCGTTTTGTCTTTTGCCGACGCCTTAACTAAGGCCCACGACATGGACATGGACCTAATTGAGATCTCCCCTAACGCCATCCCGCCCGTCGCCAAGATCATGGACTTTGGCAAATACCAGTATGTCGAGCAAAAGAAACAAAAGCAGGCCAAGGGCGCGACCGGGGGCGAAACCAAGAGTTTGCAGGTCAAAATTGGCACTGGCGAGCACGATTTGGAGCTTAAAGCCAAGAAGGCCTCTGAATTTTTGCGCGAGGGCCATCGGGTCAAAATTAACCTCTTTTTACCCGGTCGAGCCAAGTATCTTGACCCCAATTTCCTTAAAGAGCGTTTGGACCGGATCCTGACTCTAGTCAGTGAAAATTACAAAATTACCGCCCCGCCCCAAAAAAGCCCCAAGGGCCTCTCGGTCGTGATTGAAAGGGCAAAAGGATAGACAAACGGGGTGTTTTATAGTAAGCTACCTAGGTCCCGCTTAGCGGGTTTTATACAACATGAAAACAAACAAATCCCTGTTAAAAAGGATCAAAATCACCAAGACTGGCAAATTGTTGGTACGCAGTTCAGGCCAAAACCACTTCAACGCCAAGGAGAGCCGTTCAACTCAGCTTAACCATAAGAAGGGCCGGGTTATTACCATGAGCAAAAAGAATATTGGTCAGTACTTCCAGTAGTAAGTAGTAAGTAAAAAAACAAACAACATGAGTAGAGTAAAAAGAGGAACAATTTCAATGAAGCATCGCCGTAACGTCTTAAAAGACGCCAAGGGTTTTCGTTTTGGCCGAAGCAAAAAGGAACGTGAGGCTAAGGTGGCCCTAACCAAAGCTGGCGTGCACGCCTTCATTCATCGCCGCCAAAAGAAGGCCGACTTTCGTGGTCTCTGGCAAACTCGCCTCTCGGCCGGTCTCGCCCCCTACGAAATGTCTTATAGCAAATTTATTGGCGCATTAAAGAAAAAAGGCGTTCTCTTAAACCGCAAAATGCTCGCCGACCTGGCCACCACCGAACCGAAAGTTTTTGAAACAATTGTCACCTTAGCTAAGTCCTAATCTAAAAACATCATTCACAAAAACCCCCGCCACTAGCGGGGGTTTTGGGTAATAGAATAGACAAAATTAATTA